>CAYHEP010000023.1:0-12019 GCA_964355775.1 uncultured Candidatus Saccharibacteria bacterium
GACGTGGTTCGTCCATGATCTTGAAACGTAAATCTTGAAACGTAAATCTTTCAGTAACTGATACTGTACCATCGCTAGAGTTGTTATTTACTATGATCACTTCCCAATCATAGCTCTGCTTTTTTAAATATTCCCCGACGGCTTCGAGCGTCTTACCAAGACGCTTTTCTTCATTGTAAGCGGGAATAATAACGGAAAGATGCATGGAAAAAGCATACCAGATGCAGATATAAAAAGAAACGCCTACTGAAGTGCCACTGAGGTGTTTCACACCTCAGTGGGTTGTGGTATTATAGAAGCATGAATAGGGAACCATTTTCAAATGCAGAATATTATCACGTCTACAATCGAGGGGTAGATAAAAGAACAATATTTTCTGATCGATATGATGTGGACCGTTTTTTAAAAAGCATGGATCTGTTTAACGTGGTGGCACCCATTGGAAGTTTATATCTGCAAGCTTTTGATAAGCAACCCGATCCGAAACGAAAAAAGCTCGTTGATATTGTAGCCTTCTGTCTAAATCCAAACCACTATCATTTTATACTCAAACAACGGGTTGATCGTGGCATCCCAGAATTCATGAAGCGACTCAACGGTGGCTATACTTTGTATTTTAATATCAAAACAAAAAGAAGCGGTGCGCTTTTGCAGGGCACATTTAAATCAAGGCATATTTTTGATAACGACTACCTGCTTCACGTGAGTGCATATGTAAACCTCAATGACAAAGTCCATCAACTGAGAGGTGAAACCTCTCAGTTGATCTGTTCAAGCTGGTTGGAATACACACAGGCGGCAAAAGGTCTATGTAGGACTGGGATTATACTCGATCAGTTTAAGAACAAAAAGGAATACGAAAAGTTTGCGCTTGAAGCACTGCCTCAAATGTTACAAAGAAAAAGAGAGGAAAAAGAAATCGCCTCCTTATTGATGGAATAGCTACTGAGAGGTGAAACACCTTAGTAGCTCACTGGACGATTTCAGGCTTTATTGGACAATTCGATTTGACCCAATTGACATCAAACTCCGTTAGTTCACGACGCTTGCCTTGATAGACAAAATATTCATTTAAATCAGTTTCTTGCCCTACCGTTGACGGCATGTGGTTTACGATCCATTCTTCCGGACAAATACGCATAAGACTTCCTGAAGAACTTTGTCTAGGAGTCACAGTCGGCAACATAAACTTGAACGAGGAGAGTATTTGTTTCGCAGTATTGGAATTTACCATTTCACCAACAAAAGTAATAAACAATGGATGTCCTTTCCAAAGAATCACATATTGATCGACCGGCTGGATACAATTCGCTCCCATGCATTCTGAATTATAGAATCTGTTTGCTTTTTGACCATCTACAAGTAAAACTTCGGTAATAACGGCGCGATCATATCCCGTATAGTAATTATTCGCAACATCTCCCGAAATTGTATTCATATAATTTACAGAAAAAGTCTTCCCTGAAATGATATCTACGTTTTCAGGATACTGAAATTCAAATCCATACGCAGAAACGTATGTTTTCCAGTTTGAAGCTACTGGCGATGAGGTTGATGCTGAAGTTGGAATTGTAGTCATCGGCGTAGTGGTCACAACTGGCTTTGATCCGCTCTTCCCCATCACATATCCCACAATTCCTCCGACAATGAGCAATGCAATAGCTCCGGCGATAAGACCGACATGTGAACTATTCACTGGTGCTGGCGACATATTTGAATTTATTTGTGATTCCATGGGGGCATTTTAACTCTCTCTCTCTCTCTTGTCAAAGCAAATCTCTAGGTCAATATTTGTGGACCGTTTTTGGTAATTGCGATGGTATGCTCAAAATGCGCGCCAAGGGAACCGTCTTTGGTACGGTAGGTCCAGCTGTCGTTGTCGATGACGAGGTGCCAGTCGCCTGCAGTGACCATGGGCTCGATGCAGATGACCATGCCTTCTTGCAGGACTGGACCATCGCCGGGTTTCCCGAAGTTCGGTATGCGCGGTTCCTCGTGGAGTTCCTTGCCGATACCATGCCCCACCAGATCCCGCACCACGCCAAACCCGTGACTCTCCACGTACGTCTGCACCGCATGTCCGATATCACCGACATGGTTGCCAATTCGCGCTTGTTCTATGCCCAAGTACATCGATTGTTTTGTAATTTCAATAAGTTTTTCAGCTTTTGCATTATTACCCACGATCACCGTCACCGCACTATCACTATTCCATCCTTTATATAAAACTCCCATATCAATCCCCAATACATCACCATCTTGCAATGGTCGATCGGTAGGAATTGCGTGAACGATCGCATCGTTGACGGAGAGACACGACACGGCGGGATATTTTTTGCCCGCTACACCATAGCCAAAAAACCCCGGCTTCACTTTGTAGTCTGCGCACAGCTTGCGGGCAAGATCGTCAATCTCTTGCGTCGTGACTCCGGGCTTTGCAAGCGCAACCATAGCAACAATAATCTCATGCAAAATCCTCCCGCTTTTCGCCATGAGTTCAATCTGTTTTGAAGTTTTTATGGATATCATGAGTAACCTTTTCAATTCCTTGTTCGCCATCGATCTGGATTACGGCATATCCGCATTTCTTAAAAAAATCCAACACAGGAGTGGTGCGATTCATATATTCCTGATAGCGCTTGCGGATGACATCAGGCGTATCAAGTCCGCGTTTGATAAGAGCCGATCCATCTTGCGGACACGCCGTGAGATTTTGGAATTCCGGCAAATTGGGAATGGGATGGCGATTCGCTTCGCAGATGCGCCGGCTGGAATTGCGTCGGACAGATTCTTCTTCGGAAAGGGTAATATAAAAAATCTTGATGTGGTCCCGACCATACAACTCCTCGGCGACGACAATCTCCTGCTCCGCCTCATAGATGGTCCTGAACGATCCTGAAAATACGATACTCGTTCCGTGCGCGGCAAGCTCGCGAATTTTTTCAATCACCCACGCGGTCACTTTTTCCGGAGTAACAAGTTTGCCGGTCATAAAATTTTCTTTTTCCTTTTGAATTTCCGGATCGTCCGGCGACGCTTTGGCAAATTTCTCCTCGATGATCTTTGCCGTCTCCAAATGCAAAAACCCCATCTTCTGGGCTAACGTGTCCGACTGCGTCCCCTTCCCGGCACCGGGTGGAGCAATAAAAATAACCACCTGCTTCATGGGAGTATCCTAGCAAATATCATGTTATTTCACCAGACTACGTAGATTACGGTGTCATGTGTAATGCCGCCTTGAACATCACATTATCCCGTTTGAGTTGTTCAATTTCTTCTTTAAAATCAAGACGACCCTCCAAATCTTCAAAACCTTTGGCGGTCATCACGGCGAGCTTTTCAACTTCTTTGGTAACGTGCGACTTTAGGTCTTTGTTTTGTTGCTCAAAACGAGTATCAACGTGACTTTTTAGGTCCTTCAGCTCCTTATCAACACCGTCAAACTTCTTATCAATACTGCTAAATTTCTTGTCGAGATATTCTCTGGTGATATTTGCCATGGGTTCAGTATACCAAGCACAAAAAGTGCGTCAAGCGTTGATTAGTATTCGTACATGCTCACTTGGCCGTCCAAAGCCTTAATGGTTTCGAGGACGACGGAGACAACAATGAGGATGGAGGTGCCACCGACGGTAAATGAAGTGATGCCGGTAAATCCGCGTACAATTTGCGGAAGTACGGCGATGAGTCCGAGAAAAACGGCGCCCACCAGCGTTACGCGGTTCAAAAGATGCGAGAGGAATTGCATGGTCGGAGTACCCGGACGGATGCCGGGGATATACCCGCCCTGTTTTTGGATATTTTCGGAAATGGACTTCGGATCAAATGTAACGGCGGTATAAAAGTAGGTGAAGACGACGACAAGTACAAAGTACGCGATGCCGTAGACGGTTTGGTTTTGCAAAAGTCCGCTAAAAAACTTGCCTGCGCCCGCTATCCATGCGGTTTTGGCGCCGACCAAGAAATTCGCCACCATGCCCGGAAACAGCAAGATAGACAATGCGAAGATGATCGGCATGACGCCGGCATTGTTGACGCGCATCGGCAAATACGTGGAAACGCCGCCCATGACTTTCGAACCGCGAATCCGGCGCGCATAGTTGATCGGGACATTGCGCTGTGCCTCGGTAAGATACACCACGCCAGCAATGACGATCACGGCAATCACGGCGAATGCAATATAGGTAAACAACTGCGACGAGCTATACGTAAAAAGAGTTTGACGAAGTGAAGTTGGAAAACGAGCCACGATACCCGCAAAGATCAACAGCGAAACACCGTTGCCGATATTTTTTTCGGAAATCAGTTCGCCGAGCCACATCAAAAACATAGATCCAGCGGCAATCACGACAAGCGCGTTGATCCAGCCAAACGCCGTAAAACCGCTCAAGACGCCTTGGCGAGACAACAGCGTCAAAAACGCATAGCCTTGAATCATAGCCAGCGGAACCGTCAAAATGCGCGAATACTGGTTGAATTTTTGGCGTCCTGCTTCTCCTTCATATTTGTACATCTGCTCAAGCGATGGAAATATCATCGTCAGTAATTGCATGATGATTGATCCGGTAATATACGGACCGAGTCCAAGCATGATTATGGAAAATGCATCCAATCCGCCTCCGGTAAACGAACTCACTAAGCCGAAGATTTGATTGCTGCTATCCGCAAAAAACGACCTCAATTTGTCCGGATCAACGCCGGGAATCGGAACCGCCGCCGCAATACGCGCCACGACCAACAACGCCAAAATAAACAGTATCTTGTTGCGAATGTCCTTTATCTTGAAAAGTTTGCTAAATTTGGTCACGGACTGATTTGGAGAACTGGATGCCTTCCGCGAAGATTACCTTCTTCGTAAGTTTTCCGTTCCCTAAAATTTTAACGCCGTACTTTGCTTTTCTGATGATTCCTTTCTCGCGTAATGAATCTACGGAAACTGTTTCTCCGGCCTTGAAATGCTTCTCAATGATATCGAGGTTAAGCGCTACGGGCTTTTTCTTTGAAACTTGGAAACGTTTGTGCTTGATGTCCACTTTCTTGCTTGCTCCACGCTGTTTCGGAAACAGCTTCCAAATAGGATTGTCGCCTCCGCGGAATCCGGGGCGAATACGTGTACCGGATCGGGATTTCTGTCCCTTGGATCCGCGCCCAGAAAACGTCCCGCGCTTTCCTCCTCGGCCAATTCGCTTGGTCTTCTTTTTGGAATGAGTTGGTTTTAATTGATGTAACTGCATATTATTTAGCTTGTAAACTTTGTAGTGCGCCAATCGTTGCTCGTGCAATATTGATCTTGTTACCGGTGCGCTCGATGAGCTTTGCGGTGATATTGGCGATACCGGAAAGCTTTGCGATTACTCGTACCGGACCCCCAGCTTTAACTCCGCTTCCCAAAGGAGCCGGTTTGATCATCACGACAGCGCTGTGGTATTTGAAATGCGCCTGATGCGGAATCGTGCCATTCACCAAAGGAACCCGGATGATGTTCTTTTTGGCTTTCTGGGTGGATTTCTGCATCGCCTGCTGGACATCGTGCCCCTGCGCGACGCCGACACCCACGCGTCCTTTCATATCTCCCACCACCATAGTCGCGCGGAAACTAAACCGCTTGCCGCCCTTGGTGACACGGGCAACACGTGCCAAATCAAGCATCTTGGAGTCAAACTCCGATTGCTCTTTTGGAGCTCGATTGGGTCCGCGTCTATCATTTCCGCGTCCCTTTCCACCTCCGCCGAACCGTTGTTTCTGTTGTTGATTTTGTTCCATAATGTCTAATCAGCTAATCACCTAATAACCTAGAACTCAAGCCCGCCTTTTCGCAACGCATCAGCAAATGCTTTCACATGACCATGGTACTGGTATCCTCCTCTATCAAAGACAATCTTTTTTATACCTGCTTCCTGTGCTTTTTTTGCCAACGCTGTTCCCACCGGTTCGGGCTTGCTTTTGGGACCCTTCGCGTTTGCAAGCGTTTTGCGTGCGGTGTCGTCGATCACTTGCGCTGAAATATATTGGTTGCTCCGAAATACAGCGACGCGAGGACGCTCCGCGGTACCGGAAATTTTCGCTCGTATTCGTTTGTGACGTATGGTGCGTTTCATGCCGTTGTTCCTGCGGCTTTCTTGCCGGCTTTACGATGAATGATCTCTTCGCGATATTTAATCCCACTTCCTTTATATGGCTCGGGCGGGCGGGCGGATCGGATTTGCGCGGCAATATGCCCCACGGCCTCGCGGTCGGGACCCTCCACGGTAATACTGCTCTTTTCCACTTTGAACGTCACTCCGGGCAATGCTTTGATTACCACGGGATTGCTGAACCCGAGGTTTAATTCAAGGGCGTCTCCTTTTACCTGTGCCTTGTATCCAACGCCATTGAAATCAAGGATTCTTTGAAATCCCTCGCTGACACCCTTGATCATATTGGCGGCAAGCGCACGTCCCAAACCCCAAAGTGCGGAATCATCGGACGCAACACGCAAGACACCGTCCTTCATTTCAAATTTCATCGTATTCAGGAATTCCTTTTGTAATTCGCCTTTCGGACCTTTCACGATAAGCGAACTCCCGCTGATGATAACATCAACGCCGGCTGGAATCGCAATTGGTTTTTTTCCTATTTTGCTCATATTACCAAAGTTCAAATAACACTTCTCCGCCGACGCCCAACTTGCGCGCTTTAGTTCCCGTCATGACACCCTGCGACGTGCTCACCAATGAAATGCCGAAACCGCTTTTTATGTTCTGCAACTCATGGGCGTGCGCATACATGCGACGAGACGGTTTTGAAACAAGACGTACGCCGTTGATAGCACCGATGCCGTCATGGTATTTCAGTGCGACATGCAGAAAAGGGAGCTCCGTTTTTCGGACAATGCTTTTCTTGGTCTCAACGCTTCCAACAAATCCCTCTTCTTGTAAAATAGTCGCAATCGCAAGCTTCATGTTTGAAAACGGAATCACCACATCGGTCTTTCCGACCGCTTGGGCATTTTTTATTTGAACCAGCATGTTAGCAATGGGACTCATATTACCAGGATGATTTTTGAACCCCCGGAAGCAAGCCGTCGGTGGCGAGCTCTCTGAAGTGGATGCGGCATAAACCGAATTTTCTCATAAAGCCATGCTTGCGACCGCATAGAAAACAACGGTTAACGATACGCGTTGAAAACTTGGGTTTCTTATTGGATCGTGCAATGGTTGATGTTTTCGCCATATTATTTGTCGCGCAATGGAAATCCGAATGCCTTGAGCAACGCGGTTCCTTTCTCGCGCGACCCTGCATTGGTTACCACCGTGATTTCCAACCCAAAAATATCCTTCAAGGTTTCATAGCTCACTTCCGGAAACATATTGCTCTCTTTGATGCCGATGCTGAAATTGCCCTTCTCGTCAAACGAAGTGGGAGATAGTCCCTGAAAGTCCCGCGAACGGGGCAATGCGATGGAAACGAGCCTATCTATAAAATCATACATTCGCGTTCCCCGCAAGGTCACCGCGAATCCGATCGGTAAACCTTCACGCACTTTAAAACCCGCGATTGATTTCTTGGATTTTCGTACCGACGGTTTTTGACCAGTGATTTTTGCGATGTCAGCCTCGATCTTTTCGATCAACTTCGTGTCTTTGGCGATTGCGGCGCGTCCATAGCCAACATTCACGACCACTTTTTCGATCTTTGGTATCGCACTGACATTTTTGAACGCAAACTGCTTCTGCATGGCAGGGATGATCGTTTTTCGGTATTGTTCCAGTAAACGTTGCATGGTGTTATAGTTCTGCGTTACATTTTTTACATACTCTGATTTTCTTGTCGCCGACTTCCTGACGCCCAACGCGTGTCGGCTTTCCGCATTTCGGACATACCAGCTGTACATTTGAACTGTCTACGGCGCGCTCTTTGGTAAGTATTTGTCCTTTTTGCCCTTGCTTGCGCGCTCTTTGGTGCTTTTTCACTGTGTTCAGTCCCTCTACGACAACCTTGGTATCCAAAACTGCGCTAATTTTACCCGTCTTTCCACGGTCCTTTCCGATCAGCATGATTACATTGTCGCCTTTTTTGATTTTCATCTTTCAAAGTTAAACAATCTCTTGAGCTAAACTGGCGATGGTGTTAAATCCTCTTTCTTTGATCTCTCTCGGAATCGGTCCAAAAATACGTCCGCCCTTTGGCTCGATACCATCTAAAATCACTACGGCATTTTCATCAAATCTGATATAGCTTCCGTCTTTGCGTCTGAAATTGTTGCGCTGGCGCACCACGACGGCTTTTACGACATCCTTTTTCTTTACGGCTTTTCGCGGCTCGGCAATCTTAACGGAGCACACAACCACATCGCCCAACTGGGCGTAACGCCGACGTGAACCGCCTAGCACCTTGATGAGGCCTACTCGTTTGGCACCGCTGTTATCCGCTACATTGAGAATACTGCGTAGTTGAAGCATGTTATTGTTTTTCTAAAATTATCCAGCGCTTTTCTTTAGACATCGGCTTTGTTTCTTGCATGACAACCTTGTCTCCCGTATGATACGCACCGGATTCGTCGTGCGCTTTGAATCGTTTCGTAACTTTGTAATACTTTTTGTATTTGGGATGCTTTTTCAACCGCGTCACGGCGACGACAACCGTCTTTTGCATTTTGTCGGAAACAACCGTTCCTTTCAGAGTTCGTATTTTTTTATTGATGGGCTCGTTCATATAATAGTGTTTTTATGCGTGCGATGGTCCGTTTTGCAATGCCAAGCTCATGTGTCTTTTTCAGTGTTTTGCTCTGGCGTTCAAAGGAAAGTTTGCCGAGTTTTACCTGGTACTCTTTGAGCAACTCCTCAAGTTCGCTCTTGTCTTTGTTTTTTATGTCGGCGATTTTCATATTTATTTTTTTATAAACCGTGTTTTCACCGGCAATTTATGCGCTGCCAATCGGAATGCTTCGCGCGCCACCGCTTCCGTTACGCCATCCATTTCAAATAGAATTCTTCCCGCTTCAATCGGAGCCACAAAATGCGAAAGTGATCCGGCTCCTCCGCCCATGCCCACTTCCGCTCCTTTTTGCGTCCGTGGTTTATCCGGAAATACACGGATCCATAACTTACCTCCACGCTGGATCGAATGTGAAATGGCGCGACGCGCTGATTCAATCTGCGATGACTTGATCCAAAGCGATTCGATGGACTTTAATCCGTAACTTCCAAAACTCAAGTAATACCCGCGCGTAGCGGCACGCTTCATGCTTCCTTTATGTACCTTGCGGTGTTGTATACGTTTAGGCTGTAGCATATTAGTCGAATTTCATTCCTTTGTAAATCCATACCTTGATACCGACCGTGCCGTATGTCGTAAAGGCGGTTGCGCGTGCAAAATCAATATCCGCACGTAAGGTCTGCAATGGCAGACTTCCTTCTTCCAAATGCTCGGTGCGTGCGATCTCGTTTCCATCCAATCTGCCCGAAAGGTACACCTTGGCTCCTTTGACATTGCGGTTCGCCATGATTTTCGCCAATGATTGTTTCAACAGACGGCGATACTGCATGCGCTTTTCAATCTGTTCCGCCATGGATTCCGCCATGATGGTGGCGGAGCTCTCCGGACTTTTGACTTCCTGAATATCAACACGGATGGCCGTTTTTCTTTTTACCAATCGCTGAATGGATTTCTTAAGTTCTTCAACTCCGGTTCCTGCACGTCCTATGATAAGTCCGGGGCGAGCCGTGTTGATGATAACAGAAAGCACATCGGGACTGCGCTCAATATCCACGCGATCCACGCTCATGCCTTTCAGTTTCTTATGCAAATAGGTACGAATCGATAAATCTTCTTTTAAAAATGCGGGGTATTTGCGCGTGCTAAACCACTTGGATCGCCAATCCTTGGAAACCGTAATGCGATGTGAAATTGGTGAAATTTTTTGACCCATAAATTATATTGATTTGCGCTGGAACAGTCGCTTGGTAAATTTTTTCACTGCTCCTTCTTTTTTGCCCAATTCTTTTTGGGCTTCAAATTTATTTTCTTTTTCAAACTTCTTTTCTTCAACAACTTCTTTTTTAATTTTTTTCTCGGACTTCATACCCGGGACTTTTTCTACCAAAATAATCGTGACGTGGCTGGTGCGTTTTGCCAGCGGCGAAACGGATCCGAATCCCTTTGGTTCGAATCGCTTCAACACCGGACCGCCGTTTACCATTACATCTTTGATCTTCATGTTGTCGCGTACGAGGCCGAAATTGTTTTCGGCGTTTGCCAGCGCGGAATCTAGCAATTTTTCAAGCGGTCTCGAAGAACGTTTGGGAAAATAGTGAAGCTGGTCCTTCGCTTTCACCGCATCAAAACCCTTCATGACATTCGCCATGAGGCGGACTTTTCGGGGGGCTATGCGAAGTGAGCTAAGATGTGCGGTAACAATCATGGCTTTTTCTCTGGTTCAACTTTAGCTGCTTTTGCGGCATCAATCTCCTTTTGTTTCGCGGCTGCTTCGATTTCTTTTTGCATGCGTCCTCCGTGGCGCGAAAACTTACGAGTCGGCGAAAACTCTCCCAGTTTATGCCCCACCATATCTTCCGTTACGAAGACCGGCAGATGGGTTTTACCATTATGAACACCAAATGTCAATCCCAGCATCACCGGCGTGATCGTTGACGCGCGTGACCACGTCTTGATGATCGTCTTATCGCCTTTTCTTACCTTTCCTACCTTGATGAGGAGCTTTGGGTCTACAAATATTCCTTTTTTTATTGATCTGCTCATATTATTTCTTTCTTCGTTTTACGATAAAAATACGCGACTTTTTCTTTGGATTCCTTGTCTTTCCGCCAATAGCGATTTTGCCCCACGGAGTTTTCGGATGCTTCAAACCGATGCCTTGCCGTCCTTCGCCACCGCCATGCGGATGGTCCACCGGATTCATCGCACTTCCGCGAACCTGCGGACGCACTCCTTTGTGGCGCTGTCGTCCCGCTTTTCCCATATTAATGGAGCTGTGCTCGATATTGGACAGACGTCCCAGCGAAGCCATGACGTCGCCATGGAACCGGCGAACCTCGGATGATGGCATCACGACCTGCACGTATTGACCCTCATGCGCGAGCACCGTGGCTCCCATGCCTGCGGAACGTACGATCTGTCCTCCCTTTCCGGGGTGCAATTCGATATTGTGGATGATGGATCCCTGCGGAATGTTTCGCAGTTTCATCCGATTCCCGGGCTCGAGGCTCGTTTTATCGGAAGTCGTGACTGCATTGCCCGGCGCCAATCCGTCCGGCGCCAAAATATACCGCTTTTCTCCGTCTGTATAATGCAAGCGAGCGATACGTGTCGTACGGTTTGGATCATACTCGATGGAAAACACTGTTGCTGGTATGTTCATTTTTTCCTGCTTAAAATCAATCATGCGATATGAGCGTTTTTCGCCTCCGCCTTTGTGGCGCGTGGTGATGCGCCCTCGGTTGTTGCGTCCAACCGAACGCTGAAATCCCGACGTCAAAGATTTCAACGGCGTCGTTATCGTGATATTGGAAAAATCATATCCCTGCATTTGGCGTCGTGATGGAGTTGTGGGTTTGTAATTCTTTGGCATGGTTGTATGATTACGCCACGATATCGATCTTTGATCCTTCCTTTAGCGTGACGACCGCTTTCTTGTAGCCTGACTTTACGCCCTGATGCCGTCCCACCTGTCGAACTTTCGATGGCATGTGCAATACGTGCACGTTTGCAACGTCAACATGGTACATCGTCTCAACGGCTTGTTTTACGGCAGTCTTGCCGGCGTCCTTGGCAATCCGAAACACGTACTTTCTGACTGCATTTCCCAATCCCGCTTTTTCCGTTACATGCGGACCAAAAATAACACGGTACGATACGGCATCGCCACGTTTCGGAACTGAAGCAGACGGTGCGGATGCAACCGTTTCTTTTTTGTCTTTTTCGATATCCTTTTTTTTCTTGCTGAAAATACCCATGGTTACTTTATAACGCTGAAAATCCGGCTCATCACCGGAATTGCATCTTTCGACATTATCAAATA
>CAYHEP010000023.1:12119-15454 GCA_964355775.1 uncultured Candidatus Saccharibacteria bacterium
TAACGCTGAAAATCCGGCTCATCACCGGAATTGCATCTTTCGACATTATCAAATATTTGCTGGTCATCATGTCCTTTACGTTCAAGCTCGCGGCATCGGTAATTTCAGTTCTGGAAATATTGCGCAATGCACGCTCTACGGAACGGTCTTTAGCCGGAGTCACAATCAGTGACGAAGAAAGGATCTTGAGGTTTTTGAGCATCAACGTGCCAGCTTTCGTTTTGGGCTCCTGAAATAGTATTGAATCGAGTAGTAACAACTGTCCGTCCCGAAGCTTTGAAGAAAGCACCATCGCGAGCGCTTTTCGAAACAGCTTTCGGTTGACCTTTTTTGAAAAATTTCTTTCTTTGGTGGGACCAAACGCCACGCCACCGCCCTTCCAGATCGGCGAACGGATCGAAGCATGTCGAGCGCGTCCCGTGCCTTTTTGTTTCCACGGTTTTTTGCCACCACCGCGGACATCTCCGCGTCCTTTGGTATGGGCGATCGTCTTTCGGGCGTTGGAAATCTGCGCTTGCACCACCTCATGTACCACATCAGCGCTGAATGGAACATCGAAAAGCTCGGGCGGAATTTCCGCCATGCCGATCTGTTCGCCCTGCTGATTGTAGAGTGTAGTTTCCATGTTATATGGTTTCAATCGCAAGCCATGTTCCTTTGCGACCCGGAACGGCTCCGCGCAATGACAGCTGATGCTTCTCGAGATCCACGGAAACAACGTGCAATCCGCGCGTCGTCATGCGCTTGCCACCCATGCGACCGGCCATGCGCGTACCCTTCAGAGTGTGCTGGGGAAAACGCTGACCGATGGATCCGACATGGCGCATTACATGATGATGACCATGGCTCGCAGGCATACCGTGAAAGCCGTGGCGCTTGACGGCACCTTGAAATCCTCTGCCCTTGGTAATGCCGGTAACCTTTACCGTATCTCCGGCTTTCAATGCCGAAACTTCAACTTGGTCTCCGACCGCAAAGCCGGTTCCTTCAGTATTTGACATTCCCTTCGCTTCACGAAAATATTTGCTTTGGGCTTTCGATGGTTTCATATGTCCGGTTGACGGCTTGTTGGGATGCTTTGCTTTGCCGTAACCATACTGCACCGCCTCGTAGCCGTCTTTTTCTTTTGAGCGGATTTGTGTGACGATGACGGGGTCAACTTGAAGCACGGTTACCGGAGTTACCGTACCATCGTCACGAAAGACTCGGGTCATCCCGATTTTTTTTCCTAGGATAAATGCCATACGGTTACATCTTAAGCTCAATATCAACACCCGCGGGAAGATTGAGATTCATCAATGAATCTATGATCTTCGCGCTGTGAGTAGGGATATCGATCAAGCGCTTATGCACGCGCATCTCGAACTGCTCGCGTGAGTTTTTATCGATAAAACTCGCTCGGTTGACCGTATACTTATGTATCTCGGTCGGCAAAGGAACAGGCCCGATGACTTTTCCTCCGTTGCGCTCAATGGTCTCCACAATCTGCTTGGCGGATTTGTCGATAATCTTGCTATCGTACGCCTTGAGCTTGATGCGGATGCGCTGGCTGACGTCGGGTTTTTTAGGTGCTTTGGCTGCCATGGAAACAGGTGATTAGGTTATTGGCTGATTAGGCAATTACTTTGGTTACCACGCCCGCTCCAACCGTCTTGCCACCTTCGCGAATGGCGAAGCGCTGTTTCTCCTGCATGGCAATCGGATTGATCAATTTGACTTTAAACGTAACCGTGTCACCGGGCATGACCATTTCCGTTCCTTCCGGAAGCGTCACTTCTCCGGTCACATCAGTCGTGCGGAAATAGAACTGCGGTTTGTAACCCTTAAAGAACGGGGTGTGGCGTCCGCCTTCCTCTTTTGAAAGAATATATACTTCGGATTCGAATTCGGTGTGAGGCGTGATACTGCCGGGTTTTGCAAGCACCTGTCCGCGTGCTACATCTTCTTTCTTTAAACCACGGAGTAAAAGCCCTGCGTTGTCGCCGGCCATACCCTCGTCGAGTTGCTTGTTGAACATTTCGATACCAGTGACGACGGTCTTTGCGGTTGCTTTAATACCGACGATTTCGATTTCTTCGTTGATCTTTACCGTGCCACGCTCGATTCTGCCGGTTACTACCGTACCGCGTCCTTCGATAGAGAAGACATCCTCGACCGGCATGAGGAATGGCTTGTCGGTTTCACGAACAGGATCCGGAATTTCGTTGTCCAAGGCATCTGCGAGCTCTCTAATAGGCTTTATTGCTTCGTCATCCTTTGACGTAGCGGCCAGCGCTTTTGTCGCTGAACCTCGAATGATCTTGGTTGTGTCACCGGGATATTGATACTTGTTCAAAAGCTCGCGTATTTCAGCTTCTACAAGATCAATAAGCTCTGGGTCGTCCACCATATCGCATTTGTTCAAAAACACGATAATGGCCGGAACGCCGACCTGACGAGCAAGCAAGATGTGCTCTCGGGTTTGTGGCATAGGACCGTCGGGTGCTGAAACAACCAAAACGGCGCCATCCATTTGAGCGGCACCGGTAATCATATTCTTGATGTAGTCAGCGTGTCCGGGAGCATCAATGTGCGCGTAGTGACGCTTTGGAGTCTCATATTCGGAGTGGTGTAGTGCGATTGTAATACCTCGCGCACGCTCTTCTGGAGCATTGTCGATTTGATCAACCTTTTCAACACGAGCTTTGTAGCCGTCGCCGATCAGATTAAGCGAATGCAAAATAGCCGCGGTAAGCGACGTCTTACCGTGGTCGACATGTCCGATAGTACCGACGTTGAGATGGGGCTTCGTTCGTTCAAATTTTCCTGCCATGACGAAAAAATACAGCCTAGATACCCTAGACCATACGATTAAATAATTGTACTAGCTAGTATAGCAGAAAGAACCAGAGAGTCAAATGCGGGTCAGATGAGTTCCGCTTCCGCCGTTTCTTTTTGTCGAATTTCTTCTTTGAGGGCCGAAATCTCTTTGTTCAACTGGTCAATAGCAAGATCATCATCCCTGCGCATCGGCACGTCCTGCTCGGGCGCGTATTTGTCATAAGAAAGGATGACAAACTCCGGCTCATCGCCCTGCATGACCAAAATCCCGCCCAAGCGCCGCGCAAGTGTTTTTAATTTTTCAAAATTCATCCCGTTAGAAGTTGTGGTATTCATAGTAACACTTTATCGTAGATACAAACCCGTCAGGGCAACTTCTAACGGGATCAAAATACCTTTTACCTACTCGGTATAGCAGACCACTTGAAAAAGCGCAAGGGTATGCTAGGATGGTTCCTATGCAACTCATAGCGAGTAGTCACCGCCTTTTTCCCATGAGTGAGCGCAGATTGATC
>CAYHEP010000024.1:0-13536 GCA_964355775.1 uncultured Candidatus Saccharibacteria bacterium
ATGGTGGTCTTGGAGATGGGGATCAGAATTTAGGGAATGAGTTTTTGAAGAGATTCGCGGAGCGAGTCGTAGAGGATTACTTCGAACTCGGTGAAGTCGAGATGATCGGCTTCGCGCAGGGCATGGATATAGCGCTTGCGATCTTCTTCGCTTTCCGCTTTCAATTCAAGAAACGGCAAATCGAGGGATTGGAGGATGGCATTGGTCAAAAGGCGGGCGATGCGACCGTTGTAGTCGTTGAACGGATGGATGACGACGAAGCGATGCTGTGCCCACGCGAGGATCGAGACCAGTTCTTTAAAAAAGGAATCGGTATCGGACTGCGGAGGAAGATGTTTGAGCCGCTCGGTCAGATCTTGGCAGTAATTTTCGACTGCCATAGGGATTTCAAAATGCGGCATGCCGTCGAGATTTCCGAACGCAACATCCACGAGTCGCCATTTGCCCGCCCAATCGAAGATGGGACCAAAGGCAACGCCGTGAAGTTTCAAGATTGTTTCAGGTGTAATGGGAAATGCTTTTCCTTCGCGCACGAAAACAAGACCACGCTCAATCCCCTCAATTTCGAGAGGAAGCAATTGATGGCGCGGAATGATGCCATGTTTGGTTTGTTTGTAGCTGGTAGCGTCTTGCATGGGTGTCAGTGCTTTAGGATGTGCTTTACGTCTTGAGTCGTAACGTGTTCGCCCTCAAGTCGCATAGTTCGGGCAATGCGTTCATCGCGGGTTGATGCTTCGTATGCATGTTTTGTCGCACTATTCGCGCGACGATAGCGAAGCAACAAAAAAGCCTTGACGACCGAGTCGCGTTTTTGATCCAGCAGAGCGGTATTCGTAGTTGTATGCATACCTATAGATTAACACAAAATAAAGAACATGGGCAATTGTCACGTCTCTCCGCACCGGCGCAGATCATCTGCTCCGATGCGGGGATGCAAAAGATGGGGAATCAGAGATCGTCAAGTTTGATACCGGCAGATGTCAGGATTTTGTGAGCGGTACCTTTTGGAATAGTTCGATGGTGATAGGCGATCATCGCACGCTGTTTCGTGACCGGATGACGGAGTACGTAGTGCGATCCGGTGACGTGGTCAACGAGAAACCCATGACGCTTGAGGATTTTTAAAAATTCATCCGGCGTAATCGTACCGAGTTTACGCATTATGACGAAGAGGAGAGAATTGTTCGAGCGAGTTGTGCGGGATGGCTACAGTATCAATGAGAGCGTTTGTATCCTCCGGTATGGGCTCGCCGTGTTTTTGAAGAGATTCGAGGTATCCGGTGATGGCATCGCGAGCCATTTTGCGAGCTTCGCGCAAATTCTTTCCATACGTAACACATCCACGGAGCGCGGGAACAGTAACGGTATACCCTCCTTCGGGTTCAGCCTGATAGATGGTGTGATACGTGTAGGTCTTCATAAACCAAGTGTAGCATTTGAAATAATCGCATGCAAGAAATCGTCTCTCCGCACCGGTGCAGATCATCTGCTCCGATGCGGGGATGCGAATTCCCGATGAGAGGCCCAATGGGGCTTGTGAAGGTCGTATATGCCGAAGTGCAAGCCGTACCGCTCAATGACGAGTGCGGTGCGGGCCTTCGGCAAACCTTCAACTTTCCCGCAAAGTATCGCGGGGAGGAGGACAAATGAAAAGTCACCAAATCGGGCGGCACACGCCTGCGCAGTTGCAGGCGTTGTATCTGGCAAGGGTGCGTAGCGCCCTTAGTCAGCCCTATTATCCGGCATATGGGCGCCCGCCGGTCCCGGCCAATTCTTGGGTCGCATGGCACCGGGAGGGGTTCAGTCAGGCGTGCGAGGTGGTGCACGCCATGCACGTGGCGAGGGAAAGGTGGACTAAGTACGAGTTCCACCGATCGGATGCAAACTTCGCGGTGTACCTTGCCGCGGTGAATGCATGCGAGGATTTACGACAAGCATGCGTCAATTCGTAGGAAGTCCGCTAGGGGACTTCCTAGGAAAAGTTCTTTAGACGAGGGGGGCGGGTTGAAATATATCCGCTCCCCTCTGCAACACTTTGTCCCCTCACACTGGGAAACGAGTTGTTCTTTTCAAAAGAATTCCTCCACTCGTTTCCCGCTGTGAGGCCACAAGGCAGGCCCGGGTTTGCGAGCCCATGAGAGCTCGATGACCAAATCAGCCGAGACTCAACCCAAGAGAGGGGGTGAGAGAAATGTCGAAGTGATTTCGCCGCCGATTTTTTTATTTGATAAACCTGTGCGATTTGCTATTGTTAGAACATGGAGAAGATGTTGCGAAATATATATCATCGGATGCTCGCGTGGCTGGGAGCGATTGCGTATGGTTTTCCGTCGCATGGCATGAAAGTAATAGGCGTGACGGGAACCAAGGGCAAGTCCACGACGTGTTTGATGATTGCGCGGATTTTTGAGGCACAAGGACATTCGATTGCCATGATCAGTTCGTTGGGATACAAGATCAACAAAGAGGAATGGCCCAATATGACCAAGATGACCATGCCAGGGCGGTTTCAATTGCAAAAGTTCCTCGCTCGCGCTCGACGTGCAGGCGTATCGCATGTGGTCATCGAAGTAACATCAGAGGGAATGGCACAAGGACGGCTATCGGGAATAAAGGTGGACTGTGCCGTATTTACGAATTTACATAAAGAGCATATTGAAAGCCACGGGAGTTTTGAAAACTACAAGCGTGCCAAGCTTGAGCTGTTTCGCCGTACCCGCAATATCCATGTCATAAATGTTGAGGATACCTATGTTGATGAGTTTTTAATACTAGCCTCTAATATGAAAATCACATACGGATTGACGAGGGGTGATATTACGCAAAAAATCCTTGAGCTCAAACTCAAACTTGCCGGAGAATTTAATATTATCAACGCGCTTGCCGCTATCGGTACGGCGCATGCTTATGGATTGGATTTTTTGAAAGCTAAGGCAACCGTCGAATCTATACTCGTGGTACCCGGACGTATGGAGTATATTGAGGCGGGACAGCCGTTTGGCATCGTCGTGGACTATGCCCATACGCCCGAGTCACTCGAAGGAGCATACCAAACGCTCAAGCCCAAAGCGGGGAGACTCATCTGCGTACTTGGAGCCGCAGGAGGCGGACGCGATGCTTGGAAACGACCGGTGTTTGGCGAGATCGCGGAACGCTACTGCGATGATGTGATTTTGACCAATGAAGATCCGTATGACGAAAATCCCGAAGCAATTATGGAGAAGATAGCTTCGGGATTTTCGAAAGCTCAAAATCCAAATTTCAAAATCCAAAAAATACTTGATCGCAAAGAAGCGATTCAAAAAGCGATCGCGAGCGCTCAAGCGGGTGATACGGTTGTCATTACCGGCAAAGGATCGGAAACTTCGATGGCGCTCGCAGGCGGAAATCTGATACCGTGGTCGGACCGTGATGAAGTGGTCAATGCTGTCAAACATGGAACAGCAAAATAATGGCAAGATGTGGCTGTTGATCATGGGATGCATCGCCGTGTTTTCGTTGGCGGTGTTTTTTTTCGGCAAGCATGATCCTGCATTGTTATCTTCACCGACTGAAACATCCCGTCCTGCGCGCCAATACAGCGTCTACTATGGCAATGGTATTTTTAGTCCTACGAATCTTCGCATACGCGTCAATGACTCGGTGGCTTTTCGCAACGAAAGCTCTGATGCCATCGCACTGGTGGGCGATACGATCGTTTCAGGGGATATGGCACCGCGTGCGATTTACACTCATGCATTTTCCGAGGCTGGAGTGTATACTTATATGAACATGAATAATACTGCTGAGAAAGGTACGATAACAGTACAACAATGAAACTGACATTTTACGGAGGAGCGGAATCAGTGACGGGCGCGAATTATCTCTTGCAGATCGGCGAGAACAAAATCCTCGTGGATTGCGGACTCCATCAGGGCAGTAAATATGCCGAGGATCTCAACTACCAGCCCTTTGGCTATGATCCGAAAAGCATCCAGCATGTTTTCATCACCCACAGTCATATTGATCATATCGGGCGTTTGCCGAAGCTCTATAAAGATGGTTTTCGCGGTGTCGTACACTGTACGCATGCGACGGCGGATCTGATGGCTGTCGCACTTCCGGACAATATGAAGCAAATCGCGCGTGAAGCGGAAGAAGAGGGACACAATCCATTGTTTGACGAAAAAGATTTGGCCGGTCTTTTGACATTGCTCCGGCCGAGTCATTATGGCGACCGTATCGATATTGCTCCGGACGTATCGGCCGTCTTGCATGATGCTGGTCATGTGCTTGGTTCGGCAATCGTGGAAATACAAGGCGACGGCAAGAAGATATTTTTTTCCGGAGATCTTGGCAATCCACCTACACCTTTATTACGTCCCACTGAATTCATTCACGATGCCGATTACATCGTAGTCGAATCTGCCTATGGAGATCGGGTCCATGAAGACCGTACTACCCGCAAGGAACGTCTGGGAAAGATCATAACCGAGTCGTTGGCGCGGAAGGGGACGCTGATGATTCCATCATTTGCGCTTGAGCGTACACAGGAGCTGTTGTTTGAGCTCAACGAACTGCACAACAATAAAAAAATTCCCAGCGTTCCCATTTTTATTGACAGTCCGCTCGCGATACGGCTTACCGAAGTGTATCAAAAGCATATTCATGATTTTAATCCGAATGCCATCGAATTGTCCCGACAAGAAGACCTGTTTTCATTTCAGGGTCTTCATGTGACACTGACAACAGAAGAATCAAAGCGCATCAACGATGTTCCGTCCCCAAAGATCATCATCGCGGGTTCCGGCATGAGCCAAGGGGGAAGAATCCTCCATCATGAACGGCGTTATTTGTCCGATCCTAACAGCACGATTTTATTTGTCGGATACCAGGTTGACGGAAGTCTTGGGAGAAAGATACAAAAGGGCGAAAAAGAAGTCATGATTTTTCGAGAAAAAGTTACCGTGAACTGCCATGTGGAATCACTCGAGGGCTATTCCGCACATGCGGATCAACCGGCGCTGTTGCATTGGGTCAAAGAAGCGAACACCAACGGTAGTCTCAAGAAAGTATTTGTCGTACAGGGCGAGACAACATCAGCCAAAACCCTCGCCAATCTCATACATGATCGCTTGGACATCGATGCGATAGTGCCAACCGTCGGTCAAACAGTAGAATTAGATTAGCACTCTTGACATGAGAGTGCTAATCGAATAAACTGAACTTCTATGAATGAATTTCAAATGCAAAAATTCAATATTCCGACAGAATTGCCCGTAATTCCGTTGAAGAATGTTGTGTTGTTTCCACGAGTTGCAATACCTCTATTAGTCCAGCGGCCAAAGTCTATCAATAGTCTACGTGAAGCGATTGTGCACGAGGATCGGCTCGCGTTGTTTGTAGCGCAAAAAAATATTTATGATGACGTTGATCAAAAAGATCTGTTTGCCGTGGGAACGGTGGGTAAGATTTTTGAAGTGCATCGACTGCCGGACGGTTCGTCAAAAATTGATGTCGAGGGCATTGCTCGTGTAGCGATTAAACGATTTTCGCAGACCGAGCCGTACTTTATTGCAGAAATCTCGCCTCTGGTCTCGAGTGTGAACAATGACGTTGAGACCGAAGCTTTGATGCGCGCGACCATTGATCAGTTTCGACAGCTTTTGGAAGTACGCAATATGCCGGCGCTTCTTCCCGATTTGATGAATGTTTTGAATCAAATTAAAGACCCGTTTCAAATCGTGTACTTGATCACGATCAATCTAAGTCTTGACCTGATCAACCAGCAGGAAATTCTTGAAGCTGGCGATGTATCAGATGCTCTTAAGAAGATGAATTTTTATATCACGCGTGAACTTGAAATCATCGATGCCGAACGTCGCGTCGTCAAGGAAACTCGTAAATCGCTTGGGAAAATGCAAAAAGAAGTATTTTTGCGGGAACAGATGAAAAGCATCGAGAAAGAACTTGGTATGGACGGAGAGAAAGGAGAGATTGATGTGCTCAAGAAAAAAATCGAAGAAGCAGGCATGAACGACGAGGTCAAAGCCAAGGCGCTCAAAGAGCTCGCTCGTTTTGAAAAAATGCCGAGTTTCAGCCCAGAGGTATCCTACGTGAGAACGTACCTTGATTGGCTCATTGATTTGCCATGGTCAAAAAAAAGCGGAGGAGAAATAGAAATGACGGAAGCGGAAAAGATTCTCAATGAAGACCACTATGGTTTGAAAAAAGCAAAAGAGCGCATCCTGGAATATCTTGCAGTGCAAAAGCGAGTCGGGAAGATCAAGGGACCGATATTATGTTTGTTTGGTCCTCCGGGAGTCGGAAAAACATCGATTGGCAAATCAGTGGCACGCGCTTTGGGACGTAAATTTATGCGTGTGTCGCTTGGCGGGATGCGAGATGAAGCGGAGATTCGGGGTCATCGAAGGACCTACGTCGGCGCCATGCCCGGACGCATCATTCAAGGCATTAACACGGCAGGAACATCCAATCCGGTTTTCATGCTTGATGAAATAGACAAGCTTGGTATGGATTTTCGCGGTGATCCATCAGCGGCGTTGCTTGAGGCGTTGGACCCGGAACAAAACAATGCATTTTCCGATCACTACCTCGAAGTGCCTTATGATTTGTCTGATGTATTTTTTATCGCAACAGCAAACCAGCTTGATACGATTCCACCCGCGCTGCGCGACCGCCTCGAAATCATCGAGTTTCCGGGATATACAGAACAGGAAAAGCTCCATATCGCGAAGCAGTATTTGATCAACAAGCAGACCGGCGAAAACGGTCTCAAGGAAGCGCAGATCACGTTTGCGGATACTGCGCTTGAAACAATTATCCGTCACTACACACGCGAGGCTGGCGTGCGAGATCTTGAGCGACAAATCGCGACAGTTCTTCGCAAGGTTACTAGACAGATTGTGGAAAATAAAATAAAAACAAAATACGAGATCACCAGAAAACTTTTGCATAGCTACCTCGGTCCGGAGCGGTTTACCCATCAGATGGGAGAGAAAAAAGACGAGATCGGCGTCGCGACCGGTCTTGCGTGGACACCCGTGGGCGGTGAAGTGCTTTCGATCGAAGCCTCGCGCATGCCAGGTAAGGGACGTCTGATTTTGACTGGTCATCTTGGCGAAGTCATGAAGGAATCGGTCCAAGCCGCCTTGAGCTATGCCCGCACCAAAGCCGCCGAGCTTGGTATCAAAGAAGATTTTTATAAAGAAGATATCCATATCCACGTGCCGTCGGGTGCCATCAAAAAAGACGGACCGTCAGCCGGTGCCGCCATGGCAACCGCCATCATCTCGCTCATGACCAAGAAGCCGATCATTAAAACCGTAGGCATGACGGGCGAGATGACGTTGCGAGGAAAGATTTTGGAAATCGGCGGCGTCAAAGAAAAAGTCCTCGCCGCTCACCGTGCAGGTTTGAAGACGATCATCCTCCCTATGGACAACAAAAAAGATGTTGAAGAGGATATTCCAAAGGAAGTCCAGCGTGATCTCACCTTCAAATTCGTCCGCACCATCGACGAAGTTCTAGCGATTGCTCTAAAAGGGAACGGGACGAAGAAAGCTATATGAACTAATTTTTTCTCAAAACCACAATACTCTCTTTGTTCATTGTTTCCTCCAAAGCCCCAACAATGTTTGTCGGAGAGTTTTTGATTGGCATTCTTTTGCCTGGGATATTTCGTACAATGATATCTTCGCAAGTAAATCCTATCTTTTCGGCTAGTTCAGCGATAATAAAGTCAGTAGGAATTCGTACTTGTTTAACTAATCTATTGCCAACAACAAGACAAAAATACTTTTTTGGTTTCAGGATTTTGTGGGCTTGCTTCAGACATTCATTCAACCCAAGATTAAAGCTCAATACGTCCTTTGCCCTTGCTTCGTCTTGCTTTGCAATTTTGCCCAAAGATTCCTCAAGATAGTCTGATGAAAGCGTATGACTTAAATTTTTAGTAGCTCTACCCCCAAGTAGATCGTTGTCTAATCCGGATGCATCATTTGGATCATCGAATACATCGATCCATTGGGCTGACAACCGAGAAAATTGACCATAAGCTACCGTAGTACGACTATCACCGTACGGCGGCGAGGTGACGATGCAATCAATAGAATTTGTTTTTATACCGTTATCTTTTGACGAATCGCCGTAGATTATTTTTGTCCACGAATCCTTTTTTGCATCTTTGTAAAATTCAGTCATTCCTGCGATACTTTTCTCTGCGTGTTTACGGAATATGCCAATCACATCCGGATCATGTTTTTCCAGTTTAACACGCACCAACTTAAACTCTCCAGTCTTTGTATTTGAGGCATATCGAACCGTCTCACTAAAGGCAACCATCAAAAAATTCTGAATTGTCTCGTTTTTTATCTCGCGGATCGCTTTTTTTAGTTTTGCGAGCTTTATGATCACGTTATCTTTGAACCAAAAATTTATATTCTTAAAATCCGGTCTTTGTATTTCGTTATCTGTTATCTTCGCAAGGCGAATAAGCAGAGCAATATACTCTTTAGTTAATTTTTGAGGATTGATTGGAGTTGTTTTTGCTTTCGCGAGAAAAATAGCTAAAGGATTAAGATCAATGCCATAGGCATTTCTTCCTAGCAGTTTGCTTTCAACGAGAGATGAGCCTGATCCGCAGAAAATATCGCAGATTGTGTCGCCTTCCTTGCTATATGTTTCCAGCAATCTTCGCCCGACTTGCGGAATAAACATCGCCGGATAGGTATGTATGCCGTGTGTGTGATTTTGTTTTCTCTCCCCGGTAATCCCACGAGTAGTCTATTTTGCGCACATACTTTTCATTCTTCGATTCCACTTGATCTAGTTGCGACTCAAGATTGCGGATAATTCTTACAACAACACCTCTTACTTCCACCTCATCACGGTACATTGGGAATAGCGTCGGGTTTGCCGGTTGTAGTCGAAATCTTCCATGTTCACGATATAATTTTTTGAGTGTTGCTTGGTTGTCATCTATAATTGCCACGACAGTCTGGCCATTTTCCGCACTTTCTTGCTTCCTGATTACAACAGTATCTCCATCAAATATCCCCTCATCAATCATACTATTACCTTCTACGCGCAAGGCATAATGTTTTTCCAAGTTGTCAATCTCGTCTCGCGAAATCGTGATTGCTCCGGATGGTACCTCAATTGCCTCAATAGGCTGACCAGCAGTGATCGTTCCGACGATTGGAATAGATACGAGTGTGTTTTTTGGTTTTCTTGTTTCCAGCGCACGTGCCTGTCCACGAACTCTCCTCAAGACACCCTTTTTTTCCAATGCCTGAAGATGTTCGTGAATCGTTGCAACGGAAGAAAGATGAAAATGACGAGCTATTTCTTCAAGGCTCGGAGCTATACCACGTTGCTCCAATCTTTTGTTTACATAATCAAGTATTTGTTTTTGGCGCTTTGTAAGCATGTATATAGTATACCCGAAAGAAACCCGAAAGTTATCCACATAAATTGCCGTTGATAAGTCGGCTTCCGCTTCTGCGCTGCTCTGATATACTGAAGACATGATCGAAGTCATTGTTTTAAAACGGATTTTGTTGGCGCTGGTGCTGGGGGCTATTATTGGGTATGAGCGGGAGAAGGCGCACAAGGTGGCGGGATTGCGGACGCACATGATGGTGTGTATTTCATCGGCGTTGATTACGCTGGTTGCTTTGTATGCTTTCGAAGGAGGAACGGCGGATACCGCTTCGCGCATCATTTCCAATATTCTCATTGGTATCGGCTTCATCGGTGGTGGAGCGATTTTAAAACAGGAAAACCATGTTCAAGGCACCACGACTGCGGCGACGTTGTGGACTGTTTCAGCCGTCGGCATTGCTGTCGGAATCGGTTTCACGTATGCGGCAATCTTGGTGACACTGATCGCATACATAATCCTTACAATTTTGTGGCGGTTTGAAGTAAAGATCAACAGCAATAACCACGCTGATCCGCATGAGACGACCTAGCACAACGTGGTATGCGGTCGCGCTTCTGGTAGCCTCGACGGTAGGGATCGGGTTTTACGGCATACCATACACATTTGCAAAAGCCGGCACAGGTATCGGTGTCTTTTTTTTGCTTGGAGTTACGGCGCTGGTACTCATCAGTAATCTTCTCTATGGCGAAGTAGTCCTTCGGACGCATGAGCGTCATCAGTTCGTAGGGTACGTCAATGCATATTTGGGACCGTGGGCGAGGCTCGTGAACCTTTTTACTTTTTGGGTTTCACTCTGGGGTGCTATCGTGGGGATTATGCTGTTGAGCGGGAAATTTATCAGCGAAGTCATGTCGTATGCAGGCGCGCAGATCAATCCCAAAATCATCGGAGTATTGGTTTTAGCAATAGTTACCACTTTTGTTTTTCGCGGTCTCAAGATGATCGCGCATATGGATTTTGTCGTGATGATCCTTGCGAGCCTCATTGTAGGTATGATAATTGTATTCGGCACTCCGCACATGGTGAGTGGGAATTTTGCTTTTGCATCCAAAACCGCATGGTTTCTGCCATTTGGTGTAATACTGTTTTCACTCAACGGCGTCCAGGGGGTTCCGCTGGTCAGGGAAGTTCTGATCGGCAAAGAGCATTGGTATAGGCGGGCGCTGGTCATCGGTACGCTCATTCCGGCATTGCTTTATCTTGTATTTACTATGGTCGTTGTCGGGGTGACCGGTCCGATGACATCGCCCGAAGCAATTCCGGGTCTTGCTGGCATTCTCGGAGGTGGAGTGATTATTCTTGGTTCGCTGTTTGGAGCATTGACGTCAGGAACCATTCTATTGAGCATTCTGACATCGTTTCGTGAATCGTTGAAGGAAGATTTTCACCTTCGACGGCGTTGGCATATGATGGCGCTGTTACTCCCGCCACTTTTGCTTTTTCTGTTCGGAGGTTTGAATTTTGTGCGAGTTATCAGTTTGGTCGGTGGTATTGCAGTGAGTATTGATATGATTCTGCTGATCATGATCTACGCGCAGGCAAAGCAAAAGGGGACGCGCATTCCTGAATATACGCTGTCACTTCCGAAAATCATTTTGTATAGTATGATGGTACTGTTTGCATTGGGGGCATTGTATACCGTTGTGTCATGACTTTTCTTCAAAAAATCGAGCGATGGCTATTGCTCATATTTGTGTTTGCCATTCCGTTTCAGACGCGTTTTGTAGTAGCATCGTGGACTCCTAGATTCAATGAGTGGACGAGCGCGTTTATTTGGGGCACGGATATTTTATTTATCATTCTTCTTGCAGTCTTTGTTGTACAAAAACACGAGCCATTAAAAAAGCTGGATTTTTTTGAGTATTTAGTATTGGCGCTGATAGTTCTCGCGGGACTTTCAATCATTCGATCACAGGAAATTTCTGTCGCAGTCTATCGCTGGATCAAGCTTGCGGAGTATGCGTGTGTTTTTTTCTACTTCAAACGGCGCATTGTGCACGTTGTCAGCCATCACGCGCTGGCGGTCGTGTGGATCGGATCAAGCGTATTTCAATCACTCGTCGGGCTATTGCAATATTATCTCCAGCATAGCATCGGCTTGAAAATTCTCGGTGAAAGTGTACTGCGAGTCAACGGTTCCGGTGTTGCTGTTGTTGTGGCAAATTCACAGCTTTATTTGAGGGCATACGGCACAACTCCGCATCCAAATGTGTTGGCGGTTGTGTTGATGATCGGACTCTGGTGTACGTTGTGGATCTATCTGGATTCGGATCGGTATTGGAGTAGGCACATCATTGCGGCATACGCGGTGATCTTGACTGCTTTTTTGCTGACGTTTTCCCGTGTTGCAATTGGTGTATGGACTCTGTCGTCGTTGACAATGCTCATTGTCTTGATTCGCCGAGGTTCGTGGCGACGTATAATGCCGATTGTTTTGACGACGATCATCGTAATAGGACTTTGCGCCACGGCATGGTGGCCCCAGTTTTCATCGCGCCTCAATGTATCATCGCAAGACGAGGGGATTGTCCAGCGTATTTTTTATACGGAAGTTGCGGGTAAGGTGGCACGAGAGCATATGCTGTTGGGCATTGGCATCGGTCAATTCGTACCGCATTTCATGGATACTCTGAAAAATTACCCCAGCTCCATCTATCAGCCAGTGCATAATCTCTACTTGCTCGTTCTCGATGAGCTTGGTCTTGCAGGGCTGATCATATTTCTCGTTTTTTTGGCATTGATATTATTACGATTATGGCGCAGTAATACCTATCTTTTCATTTGCTTCATAGCGCTATTAGTACTGGGTTTGTTTGACCATTTTTTTTGGACTCTTCAGCAAGGGGGACTGGTTTTTTGGGCATTCTTAGGCATGGCTCTTGTGGAGCATCCGGAGACTCGTATTGGTGCGTTTGTTGAGCATGTTGATGATAAAGTTAGCGTCATGGCGAATGCAAAACCCCCCAGCGCGCGATCATCGAGGCTTGAGCCGGATATTGAATACTTGGAAACAGCATGATACATTCAGGTCATTGTGACAATCAAGCATAAAACATATGTTCTGATGATAGTGGTGGCGTTGCTTGTTCCGTCTTTCGTGTCAGCAAAATCCGCTCCGAAAAACTACGCGCACGGCAAAGGCACGCACATCGGCATCGTCCGATCTACAGTAGCCATTAAGGCTTCTGTCCAATCATTTCCGGGTATGACCGTCATCCAGGTTCAGCCGTACAATCCATGGTGGCGGTTTTTTAAAAAAATACCGCAGACGACGATCCTGACGATTTCAGATCTTCCGGTCAATACCGATCTGCAGGTCTATACGCGTGGCTACCGCGACCATGAAGTAAAAAAGACCGACGGCTCGGGAACATTGAGCATCTCATTCCCATCCAAAGACGGCTACGAGGCGATCATCAAAGAAAAACCATCCACCAAACATATCGCGATTGATCCGTTGCTTGACGGTCCCGGAGATGATTGCGATCAAATTGGAGCTTGGAACGCCACTACCAAAACCTGTACGCTCGATCGCAATGTAGCTGAAACCATTGCCATTGAAGACAGCGACATCACGCTTGACGGAGCAGGACACACTGTCTCGTTTGCCGGCGGCGACGGTATCTATACCGACGAAAGCAACGTCATCATTAAAAACGTCACGGTGAGCAATTCTCTGCGCGGTGTCGTCTACCACGATGCGCTGTTTACTATTGCCAACGGAGGACGAGTGGAGAACACGGTCATGACGGGCAATAACACCAATTTCACCGATGAGGGAGTTTCCTCGATCACGCTAACCAATTCGACCGTGGATCATGGCGCTACCGGCGTGTACCTCTACGATCAATTTGACGGTTTTCCCACGAACAATATTTCTATTACACGAGTGAATTTCAAAGAAAATACCACCGATCTACTCAACGCGGGTACCACGTTTTCGCTTT
Source organism: uncultured Candidatus Saccharibacteria bacterium (assembly GCA_964355775.1). Taxonomy (GTDB): domain Bacteria; phylum Patescibacteriota; class Minisyncoccia; order 2-02-FULL-40-12; family IGHO2-01-FULL-4-A; genus JBBTSB01. The sequence continues at coordinate 13,393 of CAYHEP010000024.1, forward strand.
CTAATGCAACCGATCGCGGCAACTATTGGGATCAAAATACCGCCTGTATTCAAGATGTCACAAGCCCCAGCCACTGCAAAAATTCCTACGACAGCGGGGGCGTCACCGACGCATTCCCGTGGTTCTGCGAAAACGGCTGGACAA
>CAYHEP010000025.1:0-12347 GCA_964355775.1 uncultured Candidatus Saccharibacteria bacterium
ATTTCTTCTTCTTCAGTATCTCATCTATCTTCCGCGCGAGTTTGATCATATCTTTTTCTTTCATGCCACGGGTGGTGGCGGCCGGCGTCCCGAGACGAATGCCGTTGGGGTTCCAGGGTTTTGCGGGATCGTGGGGAATGGAGTTTTTGTTGACGACGAGTCCATGCTTTTCGAGGAGATTTGCCGCTTCTCCTCCTGTCATCCCCTGCGGACGCAGATCCACGAGCATGAGATGATTGTCCGTGCCGCCAGAGACGATCGTGTAGCCAAGTTTTTTGAGCTCTCCCGCCAAAGCTTTGGCATTTTTGACTATTTGTTTTGCATAGGTTTTAAAACTGGGTTTGAGTGCTTCCTCAAGCGCCACGCCGATACCGGCAATCGTGTGGAGATGCGGACCGCCCTGCATGCCGGGAAACAAAGCTTTGTTGATGCTGTCTATCATATCTGCACGAGCGATGATGATCGCACCGCGTGGACCACGCAACGTCTTGTGTGTAGTAAACGTCACGATGTCAGCATACGGAAACGGACTTGGATGCGCTCCGCCGACGATGAGGCCGGCAATATGCGATACATCCGCCATGAGTTTTGCACCTACAGCATCCGCGATTTCGCGGAATTTGATAAAATCTACTGTGCGTGGATACGCCGTGAAGCCGCACACAATGAGCTGGGGCTGAAATTCCTTCGCCATCGCCATGATAGCATCATAGTCGAGGTAGCCATCCTCTTTGACGCCGTAGTGCTTAAATTGAAACAGCTTGCTCGTGAGACTTACCGGACTGCCGTGTGTAAGATGTCCACCTTCGGCAAGCGACATCGCGAGGATCTTGTCCCCCATCTTCAGCGTCCCCGTATATGCCGCAAGGTTTGCCGGACTGCCCGAGTGAGGCTGGACATTGGCGCCCCAGTCTTTGGGATTGAGTTTAAACGCTTTGAGCGCCAAAGCACGCACCTCATCCTCTACTTGATCCACGATAGCATTGCCATTGTAGTAGCGTTTGTGTGGATAGCCCTCGGCGTATTTATTCATCAACGGCGATCCCACCGCCGCCATGACAGCTTTGGACGCGTAGTTTTCCGACGGAATCAGGGACAGACTTTTCTTCTGACGAGCGATTTCTTTTTTGATTAAATTTTTAATCATGAGTTTTATGCTTTAAGTTTTAAGTTCAAGATTATTTCTAGTTGTCTGGGTTTGACGGGTCCCATGCGCAAAATCTTTGGTTGGAGTGTGGAAAAGTCGATGACGGTGGACGGCGCGGAAATCTCCAAGTTGCCGACATCGAGGACCAGATCTGGCTGCCACATGCGAGGCTTGAAGTTTTCGATGACCTTGGCGATATTCCACGCGTCATCGTCGCCCATACCTGCCATATTAGCAGAAGTTGAAATGATTGGGTAGCCAAACTTTGCCAAGAGCTTGTCGCAAAGTTCATAGTCGGGAATGCGCAAGCCTACTGTGTCCGCGCCAGCAGTAACTATAGTAGGAATGACGGGCTTTTTCGGCAAAATCACCGTGATTGCGCCGGGCCAGAGCTTTTCTAGGGTCGGCTCGAGCTTTGGGGGTATAAACGCCAACTCCCGCATCCACGCCATGTTGCGGGCAATGACAGAGAGGGGTTTTTCCAACGACCGGTCCTTGATCCGGTAAATCGTCTCCACCGCCTTGTAATCCGTCGCATTGCACCCGATCCCATAGATCGTATCGGTCGGATAGATAATCGTCCCGCCTTCCTTGAGGACTTTCACCGCCTCTCGTATGGCGTCGCTATAGTCTGTAAGGAGGTTTACCTTCAAAACTTTCATGCTTCCACGCTACGCCAATTCAATAAAAAAATCCAGACTCGATAAAATCTTTCTTGTATTTCCCCATTTCAGCAATCCCGCATACGATACTAGGTTCGCCTCACTCATCCGCGCAAGCATTCTTCGTCTCGTCCCCGTCCTCATCACCCGATGATCTGTAAAATGCACCCAACCGAGGAAATCCATACCTGATGCAAAGGTTTTGATAAAGCACTTGGTTGGATGCAGGGTAAGCTTAAGCTGTTGGTAAAGAAAATCTTGAATCAACGGAACAAGACTTCGTAATCTATCACGATCGTGAAATAGTACGAAATCATCGGCGTATCTGATATAGTGTTTGATTTTGAGTTCATGCTTTACCCACTGATCAAACTCGTTCATGTAGATGTTGACGAGAAGCTGGCTGGTGAGATTTCCCAAGGGCAAACCGGGACTATGGCTATCGATAATTCTCTCAAGAAGCCATCTTGATTCATTATCTTCCATATGGTGGTTAATTATGCATTTCAGAATATCGTGATCAATACTCGCAAAGAACTTGCGTATGTCGCATTTGAGGACCCACGCTGTTCTTGTATGATTCTTGGAAACTTTGAAAGCAAAATCACGAAAGCAATCGAGGGCTTTATGCGTCCCCTTGCCTACTCGACAGGAAAACGAATCGCTAATGAATTTCTTATCAAAATACGGATACAAGACTCGGTAGATCGCGTGGTGCAGGAGACGATCGCGAACCGAGGCTTTGTGGATGTCGCGGGGTTTGGGGTCATTGATTTTGAAATGCTCATAGTGACCGTGAAGATAGGTTTTAGCTTTTAGGGAATAGTGGAGATCAAAGATATGATCCATCAAATGCAATTGAAACTCAATCACATCTTGCTTGTGACGCTTGCCTTTGATAAACTCGCTCCACGCAAGCAAGAGATTTTCTACAGAAATTATGTCTTCAAATTTCATAGCCAATAATACCCCCCCCCCAGCCTCGTCAATCATTGCCGATTTTACAACGGTTGATTTCAGCGTACAAGGTGTGGCATGAAACGCTCGACCATCTTCCGAAAAAATCAAGATATACACTGGGGGATAAAATCGACAGATTGTTCTTGGAAACCATAGAGCTCACATTCACTGCAAGTTACTTACAAAAAGAACAGAAGGCTCCGTACCTGCAAAAAGCGGTTGGCAAACTCGATCTGCTCAAATTTCTCCTCCAAGTCTCATGGGAAGTGAAAGCCTTGGACAACAAAAAATATATCACTCTTTCGGAACCTCTTAGCGAAATCGGGCGACAGCTGGGCGGATGGTATCGACAAACCGTACGTCGAGATTGATCCGACCCAGCATCGTCCATCATCTGTCGCCAGTTGCCGGGAACACCGATGCGTCCGTTGCGATTGAGATTGTTGTCAGTCCAGTTCCAGTTGAGCTTCCAGCGCGTGCCATCGTCATTGAGGTACGCGAAGTTCCGGTTGCCGTCCGTGTTCACGATCGTGCAGGAAGCCATCCAAGCCACCATCCCTCGTCCGCCGTGGCAGACTCAGGATTGTATCGAATTTGGGATCAAAATCCTCTAGCTCCTCACACCAAGTAGCAACAGTTGTGGCATCGAGCATCGCACACTGGGAGAAAAAATATCCGCTCCCATTCCGGCACATGCTCATGCGGAGTTCGGCCGCGCAAAGCCTTGACCGTGCACGTATCGCCTACTATCCGAGCTCATCTTATCACAAAAATGAAAAAGACCCCTCCGACAGCTTGCGCCGACGGAAGGGTCCAAGGGTCCGAGTTCAAGATCCGAAGATCGAGAACTCAAGGACCAAGTGCTACTTGCCGGGAACACCGATGCGTCCGTCGCGATCGAGACGGTCGTCAGTCCAGCCCCAGTAGAGCCCCCAGCGCGTGCCATCGTCATCGAGGCACGCGAAGCCCCGGCCGCCGACCGTGCTCACGATCTCCAGGCCTGGCAAGTCGATGTAGACCTTGCCACGGAGCGCCATGAACGCCGGGAACTCCTCCTGGTGCTCCTCGAGCCATAGCCCGTGCTGGGCCGATAGCATCGGGAGTCCGACGCGACGGCGCTCATACTCCACGCCGTCGATCTGCTCCTCGCCGGGGCGCAGGACGGTCCCGAGGTGGAGTGTCGTGGCCTCCCTCACCGAGCGGTCCGCATGGATCGACTTGATGAAAGAGAAACGCCCCCGCAACTCGTCGATCGTCGGGATCAAGAGCGCCGGGATCGGCACCACGAGCTCTCCCGTCTCGATGAAGGTTTGGTCGAGGAAACGCCCCTCGGTAGCGCCCTGAAGATGCCGCTCCAGGTCGGTTGGGTCGAACGGATATCCGCCGGACAGATTCAGCTGCCGCCTGATCTCGACAATCTTCCTTTCGATCCCTTCCCTCTGCTTCTCGCTGACAGGGTTGCCCGCCATTACGAGTTCTCCTTTGGAAATGTTTCACCGCTAAGCATCCGGAATGGACGCCGAACAGTGTTACAGTAGTAGGTTGTGACATTCAACCTGTATTTGATATATAGGCTCAACGCCACAACCAACTCTATTTCACAAGCAAATTCAGGCTACTTTTAACTTTTACACCATACCACGAGTTGAGAGAAAAAGCAAATTTTTATCATACTTTGCCAAAATTTCAGCCGAAGAGGACTGTGCATGAAAGGCTAGCGCTTCGTCGGAATACGTCAAGTGCCCGCCGGGTTTGAGCGGGGTTGCGTTGCGCTCGATGCGAAGTTTTTGATACCGCGCGGCCATTCGCTCAATGATAGTACCAAAAATACTCAACACCATTTCTCCCGCCAACTGGATTGCGAAGCTCAATCCCTGCCTGACGATTTTATCTTCCGGCATGTCCCATCGCGACGTATAGTCAAGCACCCATGCATTTGCCATGCGGAATTTTTTCAAATCATCATAGTCAACCGCAATGAGTGGCACCAAGTGCACATACAGCTGTGCCGTGTACATGTTGTGAAATGGAATACCCAACGACGCATCGGTAATAAAATGGTTGGGGCAAATTTTGTCGGGAGCGACGCGATCTTTGTGACGACGGCCTTTTCCCAAAAGCATCAGCAAACCGTGCAGTAAAAACCTGGTCATCCAAATGTATCCATGCTTTGCTACAACAATAATATCTAAGTCGCTCAATTCGTCGGTATTGTTCATGGAAAGTGAGCCGGATGCAAACACCACACGGACAAAGGGCACCATGCGCATCCACCATCCTGCCCGCCGTGCTATGCGCCATTTGCGCTGTGCTAGTCGCTCGTGCTCTTTGCGAAGTGGGACGAGATATTCGCGATCAAAAAGATAGTAGAAACCCTCGCGCTCACCGATCTGCTTTTTATGTTCGAGCTCTCGATGCACATCCTGCAACGACGGAACTACGGCATCTTTTTTGATCAAAAACCGAAACACTTCCTCCGCCGTCAGCGGCATATCGAGGACATCATAATAGGCTAACGTCGAAAGAATTGCATCTCGGAGCATTGGTGGTACAATACCGCAAGAAACCACAATGATCAAACATCTACCAACAACAATCCCAAGCTCGCCCGGGGTGTATTTTTTCCGAAATGCTAAAGGCGCGATAGTTTATATTGGCAAAGCGCTCAACCTTCGCAACCGTCTCCGTCAACATCCGATGTTGACACGCGCTGACAAACTCGACTGGCAGGAGGTGGGTTCCGAAATCGAGGCGCTGATTGTGGAGTCGCAGTTTATCAAGAAATACAAACCCCGCTACAACATCTCGCTTCGAGATGATAAAAACTATGTGTACGTACAAATAACGGATGATGAATTCCCAAAGATTTTTGTGACGCATCCGCGTAGGAACCTGCCTGCCGGCAGGCAGGTCGGCCCGTTTACCAGCTCGACCGAACTCCGTGCCGCCCTCAAAGCCATCCGTAAGCTCATTCCCTACTGCACGTGTAAACGATCTCACTTCAAAATGTGTTTAAACGGACATTTAGGACTTTGTTTAGGATTCTGTTGTTTGAAAAATCCGAAATCCGAAGCACGAAATACGAAACAATATCAAAAAAATATAAAACTTATAAAGGATATATTTTCGGGAAAAAAGAAAGCACTTAAAGCATTTCCAAGGGTTTTTGAAAATATCAAAGTCATCAAAGAAATCGCCGGACGAGAATCGGCAATCGCGGGTTTGGAAAAAGTATTTAAATTAAAAAATATAAAAAGAATAGAGGCTTATGATATTTCTAACATACAGGGAACATACGCGACCGGCTCGATGGTGGTTTTTGAAAACGGCTATCCCAATAAGTCGGAGTACCGAAAGTTCAAAATCCAAGCACCAAATATACCAAATGATATTCTCATGCTCGACGAAATGCTCTCGCGAAGATTCGCGCATTACGAATGGTCGAAGCCTGACTTGATCTTGATCGACGGCGGTATCGCGCAGTTCAATGTGGCGAAGAAATACTTTTCACCCGTCTTGAGCATCGCCAAAGGCAGGCAGGAGATTTTCTCCAGTACGCTTTCCCGACCATTAGCTATCAGCCATTTGCCATCGTCGGTTGCTCACCTTCTCCAACACCTCGACGCCGAGGCGCACCGCTTTGCCATCACCTACTACCGCTCATTGCATACCAAGAGCATTTCTGGTAGACTGAAAGGCACATGATAAAGATCATTCGCGTCTTCGTTGGAACGCTATTGGGGCTCTATATTGCTGATTATTTTGGCTTTATCGGTGTCCATGGCATCCAATACCTCTGGGCCGGTCTCGTCGTCATGGCGGCGGTGTTTGTCCTCAAAGGTTTCAATTTCTAACATGACCCCAATCACCATAGCACAAACCGTGTTAGGCGCGCTTCTGATTATTGCGATATTGCTCCAACAGCGCGGAAGCGGTCTTTCGGGATCGTTTGGCGGAGATGGCAGTACGTACTCTACGCGCCGGGGAGCTGAAAAGATCATTTTTGGCGCGACCATTGTTCTCGCAGTTCTCTGGATCGGCATCTCGATTGTCCGTCTTTTCGTATAAACAAACCACATTCACGTGACTCCAGACTTACATCAACTTGATAACTTTTTTATGGAACCAAAAAAAGAACGTGATAAACGTTTCGGGTTTTTCCCTTCAAAAGAACAACTCTATTGCCTGCCTCGGGTGTTGTCTGCTCGTGAGCGCTTTATCATTATCATACTCACGGCAATCGGCTTGTTCTCGCTTTTAGCTCTGCCGATCAGTGCGCATTACCACAACACGGTTGTAGCGCCAGACTACGGCGGATCGTGGACCGAGGGTACTGTAGGATCTCTCGGACATCTTAATCCTCTACTCCTACAGGCAAATGATACCGACAGCGATCTTGCAAATTTGCTATTTGCTGGACTCTTGCGATTTGGGAGCGATGGAAAACTCAAGCCCGATTTGGCGGAATCATACACAGTTTCCGATGACGGCTTGACATACACGTTTAAACTCAAACATGATCTCCGATGGCACGATGGTACCGCACTCACGGCGGACGATGTCGTGTTTACGATTATCACGGCTCAAAACAGCGACTACGACAGCCCGCAACGCATCAACTGGCAGGGCGTAGATATCAATAAACAAAATGATTTAACGATCGTATTCACATTGAAAAATCGCTACGCTCAATTCATCAATAACACGACGCTCGGTATCCTTCCACGCCATATATGGGAAAATGTAAAAGCGAGTAGTTTTGGACTTTCTGAAAACAACCTCAAACCAATCGGCTCGGGACCGTATAAATTTTCTAAAATCAGAAAAGACACGCTCGGCAATATTGTTGCGCTTGAGTTGATCGCGTTTGATAAATATGCTCTCGGACGTCCGTATATCGACCGCATTACCTTTCAATTTTACAACGAAGAAGAGGACGCGATCACCGCATATCGGAATGGCACCGTGCAAGCGCTTAGTCTCATGTCAACACAACGTCTCGACATGGTCTCCGCAAAAAACAATGCCTCATTCCATAAATACCGCCTCCCGCGCTACTTTGGTGTTTTCTTTAATCAAAACCACAGCAAACTTCTCTCAGATAAAAACGCAAGGCTTGCACTGAATTATGCTACTGACAAACAAATGATTGTAGACGTCGCCCTCAAAGGAAATGGTACTGTAGTTGACTCACCTTTGCTTCCCGGTATCATTGACATTCCTAATAGCACAACAGCATATCCTTACGATCTCGAAAAAGCAAAACAATTTCTTTCTGGCGTCAAAGAGCCGTTGGATATCGAGATTACGACCTCGAGTTGGCCGGAATTGAAAACCGTAGCTGAAACATTGAAACAACAGTGGGAGGAAGCTGGATTCCATGTATCGATTCGTATGCTTTCGGTTCCGGAGATTCAGCAAGCGATCAAAGAGCGTGATTACTCTGCGTTGCTTTTTGGAGAGGTACTGGGCCTCGATCCGGACCCGTTCAGTTTTTGGCATTCTTCCCAAAAGAAAGACCCGGGACTGAATCTTTCGCTTTTTGATGATAAAAAAGCTGATGCTATTTTAGAAGATGCGAGACAAATATTGGACGATGAAAAGCGCAAAACCGAATATGCTAAGCTTCAAGATGTCATCCTTGCTGAAGCACCTGCGGTACTCTTGTACAGTCCGGATTATATCTACCTCCTTCCAAAAACAATCCATACGACCAGCGAACGTGTCATAGCCGTTCCGGCAAATCGATTCGATACTGTGCACGAGTGGTATATTGACACACGGCGCGTATCGCGCTAGAATGAGAGCACTATTATCTTGATCTCTTTGTAAAAAAATCATAGCGGATGTGGTGGAACTGGCAGACACGCTGGCTTCAGGAGCCAGTGATCGCAAGATCTTGAGAGTTCAAATCTCTCCATCCGCACTCATTAAATAATCTCTTAATCTATGCAGAACGATGTGATAGAACAGAAGGACAGCAAAGGACAGATGATGACCCTGACGCCGGGGCGCAAGCACAAACCCCCGCGCTACCGCGACAACCGCAACAACGGTCCAAAAAAACGCACCATGCAGGTGCTCAAGCGTCCCGAGCGGGACGTACATCCGGACCACATGCAACAGGATTCGCTCAAAGTCACCCACTTGGGGGGTCTTGGCGAAATCGGCAGAAACATGCAGGTCTTGGAATACAAAGAGGACATCATCCTTGTCGACGCTGGATTTGGCTTCCCCGAAGACGATCAACCCGGCATTGACTACAACCTGCCAAATGTCAGCTATTTAGCTGACAAAATTGACCGCATCCGCGGACTCATCATCACCCATGGTCACTATGACCACATCGGTGCGCTTCCTTATATTCTCACCAAGATCGGCAATCCCCCCATCTACTGCTCGCGACTGACGTGGGGCATCGTGATGAAACGCCACCAGGAGTTTCCTCACCTTCCCGCCATGGACATCACGATCGTTGATGACCGCGACATCATCCAGCTGGGAGAAAACTTCAAAGTGGAGTTTGTCCACGTCAACCACAATATCCCGGAAGATTTGGCCCTCCATATCACGACACCTGTAGCTTCGGTCTTTCACACGGCAGACTTTAAGTTTGATCCGCAACCGCTCAACGAAAAACCCACCGACATCGAATACCTAAAGCAAATCGGCGACAAAGGTGTCACTCTACTGTTGTCCGATTCCACGGGTGCCGAACGACCGGGATCATCAGTTTCTGAAAGTGCGATTTACGAAAACTTAGAAAAGATTTTCCAACAATCAAAAGGACGTATCATCACCGCGACGTTTTCCTCGCTTATCAATCGCATTCAGCAATTGATTCAGCTCTCCGAAAAATACAACCGCAAAGTGGCCGTAGACGGCTACAGCCTCAAGAGCAACGTGGAAATCCTCAAGGAGATGAACCAGCTCCGTATGAAAAAAGACACCCAAATCTCCGTCGAGCAGGTTGATGATTTCCCTGACAATCAAGTCACGGTCATCGGCACTGGAGCGCAGGGCGAAGAGCGCGCTGTCATGATGCGCATCGCCTCGGGAGAACACCGGTTTGTACGGCTCAAAGACACTGACACGATCATCTTTTCTTCATCGGTCATTCAGGGCAATGAGCGCACCGTCCAGCGCATGCGCGATCTCCTCTACCGGATGGGTGCCAACGTCTACCACTACCAGATGATGGACATCCACACGGGAGGCCACGCGCTCCAAGACGACCTCAAGCGCATGATGATGTACATCCGTCCCAAGTATTTCCTCCCCAACCACGGCTACTACTCGATGATGGTCACCCACGCAAAACTCGCGCAGGACATAGGCATTCCAAAAGAAAACTGCATAGTCCCTGACAACGGCAACATCATCCATGTCACCGAAGATGCATGGTGGTATGATAAAAAATCAGCGATGGTGGACAATATCATGGTGGACGGCCTCGGTGTCGGCGATGTCGGCAACGTAGTAATCCGCGACCGTCAAGTGCTCGCCGAAGATGGCATGTTTGTGATCGTTACACTGATTGATTCCAAAACCGGTCAAGTGCGTGGCAGTCCTGACATTATCTCGCGCGGATTCGTCTATCTCAAAGAAAACAAAGAGCTCTTGATCCAAGTCCGCAAACGCATCCGCACGATCGTCGCAAAATCCGGCACCCGTCCGATCAACTGGACCGACCTCAAAGACGTCATCCGCGAAGATATCGGCCTCTTCCTCTTCCAAAAAACCGAACGCCGCCCCATGATCTTGCCAGTAGTCATCGAAGTCTAAAAGCGGTACAATAGAATCATCTCCATGTCCCAACCGAGTTATCGGACCATTTTGAAATATTATTGGATGCAGGTGCGAAAGCACCGCGGGTTGTTTTTTGGCATTTTCATTTTCTACGGCGTTGGTGCCGCACTGGGAGACATCATTAATCCTATTTGGTACCGGCACTTGATCGATGTAGTCAGCAGCAGCACTGATCGTACCGCCGACTGGCCGAAACTCATCCACCTAGTGCTACTGATCGGCGGCACGATGGTCATCTTCAATGTAGCCTTCCGTATGGGAGATTATCTGATCAATGTTTTTCAGTCCAAAACCATGAAAAACTTGGCGGATTATGCTTTTGCCAAGCTCACCAATCACTCGTATCAGTTTTTTGCAAATAATTTTTCGGGGAGTCTTGTCACCAAGGTTAAGCGCCTCGTACGTTCGTTTGAAGACGCACATGACAATATCATGTACACGTTTTGGTTTACGACGGTTCAGGTAGTAGGCGCAGTGATCGCACTGTCGTTTTCAGCACCGCTCCTTGCTGGCATCTTGATCTTGTGGACGGTCATCTACATCTTCCTTGCGTACTACATGACGAAGAAAAAAATCCCTTACGACATCACAGAATCGGCGGCGGATTCAAAAGTTACGGGACGGCTGGCTGACGCGATCACGAATATTCTCAATCTCAAGATATTCAGCTCACGCGCTCCCGAAATCCGAGGATTCGAAGCAGTCACGGAGTCAGAGCGAGTCGCGCGGTATCGTGCGTGGCGATTTGGGAGCACGCTCTACATGATCCAAGCATTGATGTTTTCCGTATTGGAACTCATACTGGTTGTAATTTCACTCTATCTTTGGCGTGAAGGGATCATCACCGTCGGTGTCATCGTGCTCGTGCAGTTTTATCTGTTTAGCATGTTTCACAATCTATGGAATCTCGGCAAAGCGATGGGCAGATTATCCAAAAATTTCGCCGATGCCGCGGAAATTGTCGAAATCTTTGAGACTCCGTTGGACATCAAAGACCCCGCGCATCCCGAACCGCTCCGCATCGCAAAAGGGCTCGTGCTTATAGACAACGTTTCGTTTCAGTATCAAAAAGATAGCAACGATGTGCTGACTGACTTTACGCTCGAAATCCCCGCCGGACAGCATGTGGGACTCGTCGGACATTCCGGTGCCGGCAAATCTACGATCACAAAACTCCTGCTACGTTTTTCGGATATAAAAAACGGATTAATTACGATCGACGGACAAGATATTCGCAACGTCACCCAAGACGACTTGCGGTCCAAGATTGCCTACGTCCCGCAGGATCCAATCCTGTTTCACCGATCACTGCGTGAAAACATCGGCTACGGCCTGCCTGCTCAGGCAGGAAATCCAAACGCCACCGAAGAAGCTATCCTCGATGCTTCCAAAAAGGCCCGCGCACATGAGTTTATCGTCTCCCTGCCCAAAGGCTACGATACGCTCGTCGGCGAACGCGGGATCAAGTTGTCAGGCGGAGAGCGCCAGCGTGTCGCGATCGCCCGCGCCATGCTCAAAAATGCGCCCATTGTCGTCCTCGACGAGGCAACCAGTTCGCTCGACAGCACTAGCGAGCATTATATCCAAGAGGCGCTCAAAGAACTTATGCTCGGGCGCACGACGCTTGTCATCGCCCACCGTTTGAGCACGATCCAGCACCTCGATCGCATCGTGGTCATGGAAAACGGTCGCATCATCGAAGACGGCACGCACGCCGAACTCATCGCCCGCGAAGGCGCCTACCACGAATTCTGGACCCACCAAACGGC
>CAYHEP010000026.1:0-12284 GCA_964355775.1 uncultured Candidatus Saccharibacteria bacterium
ATACTTTGTACTTCTTTGCCTTTCAATTTAGTAAGATAGTAGGCAGTCCACTGCGAAAACGGTATGCCAGCAACCGCCGGAGCGACGACAAAATCAATTGCTTTGTTTTTGTATTTTTCTGCAAACAATTTTCCCACCTCGGCGGTGTGCTTTGTATGAGGGAGCAAAGCGTCCTTGTTGACGTAGGCTGGCATATGCCGTCCCGAAGTTCCTACAAAATGATCATTCTCGAGTATCGCCCCGACGCTCTTGAGGATTGTAATGACGTTGGTCATGCTAGATTTTTTTGAGAAGCTCATCTAGTAAGGAGTTTGCCTCAAGCAATGAGTTTACCGTGTAGTCTGGATTTTGGGCCGCATTTTCAGGTTCTTCAGTTGCAAATTTTCCTTGGCGTACCCATAACGTTGTTGTACCCAGAGATTTTCCTGCAGCAAGCTCTGATCGAATACGATCACCTATAAAAAGCGTAGCTCTTGGGTTATTTTTTGATATGTACGGCTCAAAAAGTTCCTTTTCTTTGGGGCCTTCATTGAAGATAATGTTTTTAAAGTATTTTTCAACGTTCAATCTCTTAGTCTCCGAATACATATCTTGCCCTCCTTTGCCCACTAAGGTCATGGGGATTCCTATTTCTTGAATTTTATTAAGAATTTCTTTTGTACCGTCTATCAATGTTTTAGTGTCAGGATCGTATAGAGTTCTTTTCCAGTCAAAAATAATAGAGTCTATCATGTACGGGTTTTCTAAAGCTTTTCTCATTTATTCTTGCATACTCTCCTTTATTTGAATAGCCATATGCGGATTCCATCCCAGTACTAGAACCTTCGGTTCAGTACGGGACTTCGCATCGCTTTATTCTTTCATACTTTTCTTTATATCGATAGCTAGTCTTGGATTCCACATTGCTCCCGTACAAGCCATGACGATATCGGCACCAGTTACACGATATTGATGGTAATCTTCGGGGTGAAGAACTCCGCCAACGCCAACGATGGAATACTTCATGCCAAATTCCTCACGCAGTGCCGCCAGACGCTGTACCATCTCAAGCCCCGCCCATTTCACCGGTCCTCCGCAAATTCCCGAAATCAGCCGCCACTCGCCGCCCGGGAGCGCTTGTTTGCCATCTTCGGTGCGCACGGGCGCCTGGATAGCATTGATTGCCGCAAATCCGTCTACGATCGTTCCTAGCTCTTTAACCAATTCACGAAGTTCAGCTTCCTGTTCAAAGTATGAAATCTTTGCAACCAACGGCATATCGCCGATCGCATTTTTTATGGCGTAGGCAATATCTCGTGACTGCTTGGCATCATAGCACAGTAATTTTTTCAGAAGATTGCGCTCATTCGGACAGCTAAAATTTGCTTCAATCCCTTTTACCTTGGTTTCTTGCACGAGCCGCGCATCCAAGACCCAATCCTCAAGAAATTTCTTGTCATCATAGCTCGTATTCCATCTCGTACCCTCGATCATTCCCCATACCTCTTGTCCGGGCCGGGCATACGTGACTGATCTTGCCATATCGGGTTGCCATGCTTCTACGGGATATGAGGGATTTCCAAATGAATTGGTAATGGCGAGTGATGGGTTATATTCTTTTTGTACTACAACGCCGTTGCGAATTTGTTCTATAGAAAGATCGCCGCCGATTTTTACCGGTACGACATTGGGCCACTCATTCGCTTTTTTCTCTCGCGTGCGGACGGTTTTGTAGACGACATAGTCAAATCCTTTTTCCAGTGCGGCTTTAACAAACCTTGCATTCAAAAGGGGTCCGGCTGCGATACCGAAGGGAATAATTTTATCAGTACCGAGTTCTTTCCCATCGGCGAACGCGCCAAACGGACCTTCTTCATAGTTTTCGTAGTAGGATTTATTTGGATCAAAGAATGGTGTTTCCATCCCGTTAGAAGCTGCAAATTATTGTTATCTTCGACATAGTGTGGTTATTAACCCGTTAAGGCTGCTTCTAACGGGATCCATAGAGTGTCCAGCCGTCAAAGGGTGATGACTTTGCTTTGCTGGCAAATTGACTGCTATCTACAGTGTAGCTTTTGTCGAAGTTGACTTCAATCGAGCCGGTGTCGTGGGTAATATTGAAAATCTTTTTGGGATTCAGATGCATGAGCTTTATGAGATCATGTTGCGTGATACGTGCTTCATGAACTGCCAGTCCCATCAGGCCCAGTGCTGTCTCAAGTCCCGGAACGCCGAAAGCGCCGTTGGCTTTTTCTTCGGGCGTATGCGGTGCGTGATCGGTCTCGATGAGATCGATCACTTCATCTTTGATCCCTTGCCAGAGGGCATCTTGATCAGCTTGTGTGGCAAGTGGAGGTTTCATCGTCGCAGAGTTGGAATTGTTCAAAAACAGATGATGAGGTGTGACTCCCGCACTGACCTTCATGAACGACTGTTTCGCTTGCGAAATAAGCTCCACTTCGCTTGCGAGCGACGTATGACAGTGATGGAGGCGATGCCCGTATTTTTGGGCGAGCTCCAGGCACCTCTCCAGCATGGCGCCTTCTGCATGCACCAAAATCGGTTTGGGTGATTCCCAGGCATTAAAAACATTGATTAGTAATTCGTCATTCGACATTAGTAATTCCCCCGTCGTGTGATTGCAGTATATTTTTAAGCCATATACGCGCGGGTTTGCCGCTGCTTTTGCAAACGTATCCAGATTGTTTCCATTTGTTCCGTAGTGAAACCCGACGCCGCAATGAGCTTTTGCATCGGCAAGACGGATTTTTTCTTCAAGTCGCTCAATCGAAATCGTCGGTGCGCCGGGATTATTGGGCATGTCGATCACAAAGCCAAATCCTCCCCGTACCGCCGCAGCCGTACCCGTATCAAAATCCTCCTTCTGCGTCGCCCCCGGCTCACGAAGATGCACGTGAACATCAATGAGTCCGGGAAGTTTGGTGATAGGCATGGCTAGAGATTATAGTTCTTGCCGCTTGGAATGTGGTAGATAAAGTTAAACGTTCCAAGTTGCTGAGTTTTTCCGATGAATTGTATTGCTTGCGAATCATCTGACCACTGAATTGTCCATTTTGTATCTTCGTACTCCACATGTTTTTCTTGAATCATAAACAGCGACGTGAATACATCGGTGGTGGCATTCCAAAGATAGTAGCTAAAAAACTCACGATCATGAACGCGTTTCACTAGAACTTTGGTACGGTCTGGAGAAACCAATGATCCCCATCCCCAGAAAAGATATGTCCATTCGTGAGAAGTTGGATTGTACAGATACAGAGGTGGCGTCGACATATTTCTGGACGATCCGTGAGGAAAATCACCAAGTTCCCCAAGAACTACAGGCTTGTTATCTTTTAAAACCCACCAGGCGGCATCAGCATTGTATTTTCCGGGAAATGCGACGTGTTCCCAAGAGTCGATTGCCCGTAAGCGAATATAGAAATTTTTGCCTCCATCTTTTGAGCAACCATTCGTAGTACTACAGCTATTATAGTCTACGATAAGCTGTGCTCCCGTTTTTGGATCTATATCCGACTGGTAGACGTCATTAGGAAATACGCTTTCAGGCGTATCGGAAATTCTGACCCAAGATGGTTTTTTTGGAGTAGAAAATTCTTTGGAATATTTATCAATAGCTGATGTGATATTTTCCTCGATGACCGGAGGATTGGTAATACATTCTTCACGCGGACCGTGCATGCGCTCACAAAAATTTGGTGGTTCGTCGAGAACAAACATGACAAAAAACCCAACAAAGAAAACAACCACCGTTCCGCCAAGTACAGCAAGAGTGACAACAAGTGTCTTTAGTAATGTAGGCTGTTCCATTTATTTTAAAAGCATTTCAAGCAGTGCCATGCGGATATACAGGCCATTTTGGGCTTGGCGGAAGTAAGCGGCGCGGGGGTCGGAGTCGACTTCGGGAGCGATTTCTCCTACCCTAGGCATAACGTGAGTAATGATGGCATCTTTTTTCATTTTTTTCAGTGATGAAGCGTCGATACGATAGGTGCCCTGCATTTTTTTGTATTCTTGTTCAGAGGGGAAACGTTCCTTTTGCACTCTCGTCACAATCAGCACATCGGCTTTTGGCAATATTTCATCGACGTTGCGATGCACCGAATAAGGAATCTTATGCTTTTTCATAAGGTCGTAGTATGGTTGCGGGAGCTCCAATTCCTTTGGAGAGCACAGCATGACCTTTACATTCTTATAGTATGGAAGGAGTCGAATCAATGAGTGATTTGTTCTGCTGTAGAGCGAGTCTCCCAAAAACGCAAACGTGAGGCCGTCAATTTTTCCTTTTTCTTTTTGGAATGTGTAGAGATCAAGCATTGATTGTGTTGGATGTTCACCTGGCCCATCACCGGCGTTAATGATAGGAACGTTTGAATATTGTGATGCAATTTCGGCGGCTCCCTTTTCGTAGTGACGCAAGACGATCACATCGGCATAGCTGTGGACAATGCGAATCGTATCCTCCAGCGTCTCTCCCTTGGCAGCCGAGGAAAACTGCGCCGCGTTTTCGGTGGAGATGACTTGACCGCCGAGTTTGAGTATGGCGGATTCAAACGAAAGCCGAGTACGGGTGCTCGGCTCATAGAAAATCGCGGCCATTACTTTTCCTGCCAAAATCTTGGACGGTTTGCGGGCTTTGTGGAGCTTTTCCATCTTTTGCGCCGACGCGAAAAGCTTCTCCAAGGTAGCGCGATCAAACTGGCTGGTGCTGATAATATGGCGGAGTTGCTTTGTGGACATCTGTCTGGTATTCTACATGGAGTTTGAATCCCGTTAGAGACAAACTATGTATTATGTATACGTCTTACGAGGAATAAAATCAAATCGGTGGTATACGGGGTGTACTGATGATTTACGGAAACGCTTCAAGGAACATAATGAAGGAAAGTCATACTATACTCGACGCTATACTTACGAGTTGATTTACTACGAAGCCTGTTTGGATAAAAAAGATGCGTTTATGCGAGAAAAATATTTAAAAACTGGAATGGGAAAGCGGTACCTCAATAATAGATTGAAGCGTTTCCTGTCTCTAACGGGATGAATAAAATCAACCTCATTCTCTCGGATAAAACAGTGTTTCAAGGCGAGTCCCCCCGCACCAGCGGGGGTGTTTTTTTAAATACCCTTGGCGAGGTCGTCTTCAGTACCGGTATGACAGGCTACGTCGAGTCGCTCACGGATCCTTCCTACTCGGGGCAGATACTGGTTTTTACCTATCCGCTGATCGGCAATTATGGCATCACGCCAAAAGAGACATGGGAGTCAGAAAAAATCCATGCCACTGGAGTGGTGGTAAGCGAAGCGACGAAAGAATTTGCTGATTGGCTCCACGAACAAGGCGTTCCGTTGCTTACTGGTATAGACACACGAGCACTCACAAAACATCTCCGATCCAGGGGGACAATGCGGGGCAGTATCTCTCCCCAACCCTCTCTTATAGATAAGAGAGGGAGCCTGCCTGGCCGGCAGGTAGGCAAGGGTGAGATAGTCCCCTTTGTCTCTATCCCAAAACCAATCCTCTACAATGCCCATCACCAACAAATCATCATCCTCGTAGACTGCGGTATGAAGATGAATATTCTGCGCGAGTTGATGAAACTACCGTACGCGATCAAGCGTGTGCCGAGGGAATATGATTATAGTAGAGAAGATTTTGCTGGCGTGTTTTTATCAAATGGTCCGGGAGATCCTGCGGATTATACAGAAACTATTTCGGTTTTGAAAAAAGTCCTCAAGAAAAATATTCCTGTGATGGGCATTTGTTTGGGCTCGCAGATCATGGGGCTTGCGGCTGGAGCAAAGACATACAAATTAAAATTCGGTCATCGGGGCCATAATCAGCCAGTGCAAATGGATGATGGTAAATGTTTTATCACTTCACAAAACCACGGCTACGCGGTTGATGAGTCTTCTTTACCCCGAGGCTGGTATGTGAATTTCCGTAATCTGAATGATCACTCCGTCGAAGGAGTGGCTCATAAGACCAAGCCGTTTTTCTCGGTTCAGTTCCATCCCGAGGCGTGCCCAGGCCCTACCGACACGAGGTGGCTTTTTAAAAAATTCCATGAGCTCCTATAAAAAAATTCTCATTCTAGGCTCTGGAGGACTCCGTATCGGCCAAGCTGGGGAATTTGACTATTCCGGGTCGCAGGCGATCAAGGCGTTCAAGGAGGAAGGGATTAAGACGGTGCTCATCAATCCCAACATTGCTACCGTGCAGACGGATGGTGGTTTTGCCGATCGGGTATATTTTCAACCGCTCAACTTGGAAACCGTCACGGCTATTATCAAAAAAGAGAAACCTGATGCGATCACGGTAAGTTTTGGTGGACAGACTGCGCTCAATCTTGGTCTCCAGCTCAAAGGAGTGAACATTCTTGGCACGCCGGTCAAAACCATCAAGATCACCGAAGACCGGGATCTTTTTAAAAAAGAATTGCAAAAAATTGGAGTCAAAACTCCCAGAAGTATTATTGCTTACTCTATGGCAGAGGCAATTACAGCGGCAAAAAAAATCGGCTACCCCATCATGGTGCGATCAGGATACTCACTTGGAGGCCTGGGATCGGGTCGCGTGGATAACGAAGCGGAATTAAAAAGCCGCGTCTTGGAAAAACAAATGCTCATTGAAGAATATCTGGCCGGATGGAAAGAAATCGAATACGAAGTCGTGCGCGATAGAGACGGCAACACGATCACGGTCTGCAATATGGAAAACCTGGACCCCATGGGCATCCATACGGGAGAAAGTATCGTCGTCGCCCCCAGTCAGACCCTCAACAACACCGAGTACCATATGCTCCGCGAGATCGCAATCAAGACGATCAATCATTTGGGCATTGTTGGTGAATGCAATATTCAATATGCTTTGCATCCCGCGTCGGGAGATTATAGAGTGATTGAGGTAAATGCTAGATTGTCTCGCTCAAGCGCTCTCGCATCCAAAGCCACCGGCTATTCCCTGGCCTATGTCGCCGCTAAGCTTGCCCTTGGCTATCGTCTCCACGAACTCAAAAACTCTGTGACAAAAAGCACATCGGCCTTCTTTGAGCCGGCGTTGGACTATCTGGCGGTAAAAATTCCGAGGTGGGATCTTCAGAAGATGAAATCCAGTGATCGTCACATCGGTTCGGAGATGAAGAGCGTCGGTGAAGTGATGGCGTTGGGACGGAGTTTTCCGGAAGCGCTTCAGAAAGCGATGAGAATGTTAAATGTGCCTGTGCCCATAGTAAAAGACATTGAAGATGAGATGAAGCATGCAACCGATCGCCGGCTGTTTGCGATCATTGCCGGGTTTCGAAAAGGAATGAGTGTAAAAAAGATTCACGACATGACACACATTACGCCCTGGTTTTTGGGGCATATCAAAGCGATCGCCATGTTTGATTTCAAAAAACGTACCTTGCGCGAAGCAAAGCAAATGGGCTTTTCCGATCGTGACATCGCGCGCGCGCTCAAGACTACTGAACAAAAGATCAGAACAAAGCGCATTACTCAAGATATTACGCCGTTTATCAAACAGATCGACACGCTCGCGGGAGAATTTGATGCCGAAACAAATTATCTCTATATGACGTATCACGGCAATGTGCATGACGTTGTGCCACTCAAGAAGCCGATCATTGTATTAGGCTCTGGCCCTTATTGTATTGGTTCTTCTGTAGAATTTGATTGGTCTGCTGTCAATACCGTCAAGACCCTCCGCAAACACGGCAAAAAAACAATCGTCATCAATTCCAATCCCGAAACCGTCTCGACTGATTTTGATAATTCCGACCGGTTATATTTTGAAGAGCTTACCCTTGAGCGTATTCGCGATATAGCGGATTTCGAAAACAATCCCAGTATCATCGTGTCTGTCGGAGGACAGATCGCAAACAATGTTGCCTTGACACTCGCAAAATCTGGTTACAAACTATTAGGCACTTCGGCCGAATCAATCGATCGAGCCGAGGATCGCAACAAATTTTCCGCCACGCTCGGTCGTCTTAAGATTGATCAGCCTACATGGACTCAGGCACGAACGTTGATGGAGGCAAAAGCGTTTGCAAAACGCATGGGCTATCCGCTTCTCATTCGCCCCTCGTATGTACTATCCGGTGGTGCGATGAATGTCGTCGGTGATAATGCCCAGCTCAAGGCCTATCTTGCGGCCGCAACCGAGCTCTCCCCCGAGCATCCGGTCGTTGTGTCCCAGTTTATAACTGGAGCAAAAGAATTTGAGATTGATGCAGTGGCGCATGAGGGCAAGATCGTGATCTATGCGATCAGCGAGCATATCGAAAATGCCGGCGTACACTCGGGCGACGCAACGGTGGTGCTTCCCCCCCAGCGATTGTATTTGGAATCCGTGCGCCGAGCCAAACGCATTGCGAAGACCATTGCCGCCGAGCTTGCGATCACGGGCCCCTTTAATATCCAGTTTCTTGCCAAAGACAATGAAATCAAAGTCATCGAGTGCAATGTGCGCGCCTCGCGGTCGTTCCCATTCGTTTCAAAAGTGATCGGGCATAATTTTATAGAAATCGCGACAGAAAGTATGCTCGGCATCAAACACGATATCAATTTCCGTACGCTCGACTTGGATTATGTGGCTGTAAAAAGCCCCCAGTTCTCCTATAATCGCCTCAAGGGCGCAGATCCGGTAGCGGGTGTGGAAATGGCCTCCACGGGCGAGGTGGCATGCTTCGGGGCTGATTTGTCGGAGGCGTTTTACCGATCTTGGCTGGCCACTGAACAATCAGTAAATGGTAAACGTATATTAGTAAGTATTGCTGATGAGGCCAAACCCAAACTTAGCGAAGAATTAAAAAAGCTATCGGCCATTGGCTATACGCTATTGGCCACCAAAGGCACGCATGATTACCTCAAGCGCGTCGGCGTGACATCAACACTTTCCAATCGTCTCGGTCAACGTGAACCCACCATTGCAAGCGCCATCATGAACCGTGAGGTTGATCTCGTGATCAATATTCCCACCTTTGGTCCATCGGACGCCGACGCAAAAAAGATTCGCCGTCTTGCGATCGATCACCATATCCCCCAAATCACCAACTCCGAATCCGCCCGCGTGCTTTTAAAATGTCTCGCCGAAGTAGATCTCAAAAAAATTGAACCCAAAAGCTGGCAGGAGATTATTTTTTCCGAAGCTCAAAAATCATAAACATCAGGCATTAGGTTTCTATTTCAATCTCCACCGGGCAGTGGTCGGAGCCGAGGACCTCGGGATGGATCAATGCTTTTTTGATTTTGGATTTCATTTGTTCGCTGACAAAAACATAATCAATTCTCCAACCGATATTCCGGGCGCGGGCATTTGCAAAGTGACTCCACCAGGTATAGTGGCCGTTGCTTTTGGTAAATAGACGAAAGGTATCTATAAAACCACTTGCAATCATCTTGTCGATTCCCTCGCGCTCCTCATCAGTAAAGCCTTTTTTGCCGACATTTTCTTTGGGACGCGCCAAGTCGTCTTCGGTATGAGCCACATTGAGGTCTCCGCAAAAGATCACTGGCTTGGTTTTCTGAAGTTCCTTCATATACTCCAAAAAGGCCGGATCCCACTTTTTGTGGCGCAATGGTATGCGCGACAGGTCGTCTTTGGCATTTGGTGTATACACTGTCGCAATGTAAAAATCTTTAAATTCCAGAGTGGTCACTCGGCCTTCGGTGTTTGGGTCGCCATACTCATCGCCTGACATGTCGTATGCTTTGGCGATTTTTTCCGGCAGGTCCAGAGCCACAGATAGCGGTTTGGTTTTACTAAAAATCGCCGTACCTGAATATCCCGGCCGAGTAGCCGAGTTCCAGTACTCTTCGTATTCGGGCAAGTCCACTTCGCTTTGGTGCTCGTGCGCCTTGGTTTCCTGCAAACATAAAATATCGGGCTGATATTTTTCAATAAATGGCACAAACAACCCCTTCCTATGTACCGCCCGTATGCCATTGATGTTCCAAGAGATGATATTCATAATTTGGAAATTAATTCAGGGATTTTTGTAAAATCATCAGTCCAATATTTTACTCCATCCAGTTTTGATCATATTTGCGGAGGGTGCGAGACTCGAACTCGCGAGGGATTGCTCCCGCACGCTTTCCAAGCGTGTGCCATAGCCGCTAGGCGAACCCTCCGACTCATCCATATTTATAGCATTCTCCGAGGCATTTGCAACATTGTCTCTATTGCCGTATAACAAAGGCAAGGCGCAGAGGCGCAGAAGGAGGAGGTATGGCGGCGGCAAGCCACGTTCGTTTCAGGAATGACGGAGACTTCGAGTCCACCGGGGACGAGGAGCTTCGCGAGTACATCGCGATTTACGTTGAAAAAAACTGGTCCACCCCGGTGGCGGACCAGCGACCCGGAGAGTTCCGGGTCGTCCTCTTCAATCGGTACTGTTGGGTTTCGGAGGCGTTGGTCATTGTCGTCAGCGCTGAAGAGCTCGCCCGGCCGTATCGAAGGGAGACCTAGTCGTGCGGTGTCGTTCTCGGTCCCCCGGACACGCCTGTTGTTCGGGGGCGTGTTTTACACAGAATTTCCTATAATTCTTTTTTGGAAAATTTTGAGAGAAAGTGCTGAATGACAAAGAAGAGTACTAAACAGATCAGTAAGACCAGTTCGGTATAGCGAACATATTTGCCGATCGGCAATACCGTCGTACCGGCGGCGAACCCGAGGCCTCCGACGATGAGCACCCAAAAGATCGAGGCGAAGATGTCGATCTTGACCAAGCGTTTGATGGGCGCCTTGATGAGTCCTGCACGGATCCAGATTGCATGGTGTATGCCGTAGACGAATTGTGAAAAAAAGATGGTCCGAAATGGCCGTTCTTGGATATGTGTATCCAGTGGAGAGGCGAGGCGGTTTGCGTAACGAGCGATGCGCGGAAATTTGGATCCGTGCAGACCAAGATAATACCAAAACGCGTCTCCTATCACCGTACCGGAGTAGAGAAAAATGAAAACTACCAAAGGATTGAAAAGTCCTTGTTGCGTCGCAAAGCCGAAAACAAACAGCGGTGCATCACCCTCGAAGGCCATGAAGAGAAATGCAAGCACATAGCCGTAGATTTGATGATATTGAATAAACTCGTATATAAATGAGTGCTCTATCATAGTAATTTTTTTACCAGCGCATTGAACTGCAATCCTCTATCGTACTCATTGGTGAATTTTTCAAAACTCTTACAGGCGGGCGAAAACAAAATTATTTTTGGTTTGAGTGCGAGCGCGCTGGTGAGACATTCTTCCAGGGTATCGCAGGCATTTGCTTCAAGCATTTTTTGTGTCGCTGATCCCGCAAGAAAGATACGATGCTTTTTTGGTATCATTTTCTCCACGACTTCATTCCACTTCGTAAAATCCAGCTTTGCATCCGTGCCGCCGGCGATCAGTACGGTGTCGGGTCCAGCAAAGCGTTCCAATGCGGCAATCCCCCCATCGGGCGATGTGGCGTTGTTGTCGTTTATGATGCGAAGGTCGTTGTGATTATAGATTTCTTCCTGACGAAACGGAATTTGCGGGAGCATTGCGATGCGTGATTGGATTTCATCCCATGAGACACCTGCCTCATGCGCAGCCAAAGCGGCCATGCGGAGATTGAGTACGTTGTGCGCTCCCCACTTTTTTTCAAAGTCCCCCATATCAAGTGCAATTTCTTCTTTTCCAGTGATGAGAATTTGTCCTGGTTTTTGCCATCGGTACAGATTTTTTTTGGTTTCGGCGTACTCTGCCATACTTATGTACCTGTTTAGATGATCCTGATAAATATTAGTAATGACAGCGATATCGGGAGGACGGACAGTTTCATCAAAAAGCTCGAGATGAAAACTGGAGACTTCCGTGACGGCACAGGGAGAGCTTTTAGCTTTTAGCTTATAGCGTATAGCTTCCAGAAAAGGATGATCGGGAGAGTTGCCGGCAAGTATTGATCCGGGGATCAAATGCGCGGTCCAGTGTGCCGTCGTCGTCTTGCCGCGCGTGCCCGTTATACCGATGATTTTTCCGGGAAATAGATTATAAAAAATCGTCGCCTCGTTGACGACTGGAATTCCAAGTTTGCGCGCTTCCAGAACCAGCGGATGTCTAAACGAAACACCGGGATTTAGCACAAGTATTTCCACCTCCTCCAAGCTTGGCTCCGCGCCAAAGACATAGTTTGCTTCTCCGGTTATTTTCGAAAGCGAAGGCGCGAGCTGTTCCTTTGTTTTATTATCCGCAATCGTCAACTTCGCCCCCTGCTTGAGTAGCCAGTTTGCCGTCGCCACCCCGCCCCCGAGAAGTCC
>CAYHEP010000027.1:0-11242 GCA_964355775.1 uncultured Candidatus Saccharibacteria bacterium
GAGATGCTGTTTGCCGATACGGTGTCGTCGGTTATGCTCGAGCGGATTATTGCAAAGCTGAAGACGGCAAAGAAAGAAGAGGTTTTATTGAACTATGTCAGTAAGTCCGGGAAGACGCTGGAGACGAAAGAGAATTTTGAAATACTCAAAGAATATGCGGGCACGATCGTGGATACGTACAAAGAGCTTGAATTTGATAAAACTATTGGAGGCAGGTTTTCGGTGCTGACAGAAGTAGGTTTATATCCGCTACGGATGTGTGGTTTTAATACCGAAGAAATGCTGCGAGGTAAAGCTGACGCAACAGAGGGCAATGCCAGGTGGTTGTATGATCAATTGCAGGCGGGGATGGTCGTACACGATATGTTTTTGTTCAATCCTGAACTGGAGAGCCTCGGCAAGTGGTATCGGCAACTAATGGGGGAAAGCACGGGCAAAGACGGCAAGGGTTTTGTACCGACGGTTTCCATCGGGACGACCGATCTGCACTCGATGTTCCAGCGGTACGTCGGCGGACCGCACAATATCGCTACGACGTTTGTGTGCGCAGGTGAACCCAATAAATTTTATAAAGCTACGAAGCAAGCATACCGAGATCATAACTTGCCATTCCAAGAATATATCATGCCGGAGCTCAATGAATACGAGCTTGGCAAATTTTTTGAAACAAAAATGCGCGAGATTGTTCATCTCGCGCATTTCATGGGCGTCAATCCGTATAATCAGCCCAACGTTGAAGACTACAAGAAACTTATAGCTGGATATTGATCCTACCTACGTTTTTAGCTGATCCGCAATCAATAAGAAGCGTAGCCGGAAGCGTCGGACTCGTCGGCGTCAAAATTCTGAATCCATAGCCTGCGAGAGAGTATTTTACCGATCCTACGGAAACGGTCCTCGCATCACCGGAGCGGTTATCGAGCATTATTGCCGTCCCTTTTTTGATGGTGATTTGATTTGGACTGGCTTGGCACTGGGCATCAAACTGAAGTCTCGTGCCCGCATATTTTTTGACGGCGTCAGCGTAGGCGATCGAAACGGAACTCGTTGTTGGTGCCGGCTTTTTGCTGGCTACCGGTGCGGTACTGACGACTGAAGATGCGGTGACTGTCGGTGAGATAGTGGGAGCGTTGGTGGATCGACCTCCAGCAACGGCGAAAACGATTATGATTGCCACTACCACAACAATCACGAGTACGAGTGTTGTATTTTTCATATTCTTATGATAGCATATAAACCATGCAGAGAGTAGAGATTTATGCACAACCCAGATCAATCATCGGAAGAGCAAGTAAAACCTTGAGGACAAAAGGAGTTCTTCCGGCTGTTTTGTATGGTAATGATTTCAAATCGCTCAATATACAGGTTTCAGCTAAGGATTTTCAAAAAGTTTACGCGGAGGCGGGGGAGTCTACCCTTGTCTATGTAAAGCTTGATAAGGAGACCTACCCCACGATTATTCACGATGTGGCAACGGATGCCGTGAGCGATGCCTTGCTCCACGTCGATTTTTATAAAGTACGCCTTGATGAAAAAATCAAAGCCAAAATTCCGGTGGTTATCGTCGGCGAGTCGCCGGCAGTCAAGGGCTTGGGCGGTATTTTGGTGAGAAATATCAACGAAATCGAAGTCGAAGGCTTTCCGCAGGATTTGCCCCACCAATTTGAGGTGGACATATCCAGCCTCGCCCAATTTCGCGACCACGTGCAAATCAAGGACCTGAAAGTTCCCAAGAACGTAGAAATCCAAGCAGGAGCAGAAGAGATCATCGCCTTGATTCAAGAGCCTATCTCCGAAGCAAAACTCAAAGAATCCCTCGAAACCGCATCAGCCAGCGTCGACGACATCGAAGTCATCAAGAAAGAAAAAGCTGAAGTTGAACCCGCAGAAGGAGAAACTGCTCCCGCCGAACCGGCGAAAGAAGAGAAAAAGAAGTAAGCCTCACAAGATGATATCGAGGTAGTTGTTTTTTGTTGCGACGACAAGCGGTGTTTCACCGTACGCGGATTGCCATGCAGATGGTAGGATGGCGTGGCCTTCAGACCACTTACATTCGATCGCCTCCAGTGATCCATCCGATTCACGTACAATGTCAATTTCTTGTCCTGCATGTGTGCGCCAGAAATAATAATTATCAAGCGCACCACCGATCAAACTTTTTTTGTAGAGTTCCATAAAGATAAAATTTTCCCACAGTGCTCCGATGTCATTGCGCAAAGAGATGCGATTGAATTGGGAAATCACCGCGTTTCGGATGCCATTATCGAGGAAGTAATATTTTGCCTTTTGAGAAATTTCAGTACGGAGATTCCGACTAAAACCCCTGATTCTTTTTATAATAAACATTTTTTCCAAGAGATCCAGATAGCGCCCCACTGTCTTGACGTCCGTCTTGACAGTTATTGCAATTTCATTGAGAGAAACTTCGTTGCCAACTTGAAACGCAATGCAGGTTGCTATATCTGTCAAAAGATCGGGCGATTTGATTTTTTCTAACGCCAGAGCATCTTTAAATAGATATGAAGAAACAAGTTCACGCAATATTTTCACTTTTTGTTCGCTGTGTTCAGCATTAAGCACCTCCGGATATGATCCAAATATGAGAAAGTCCTCAAGGGTTTTCTCAAGTTCAAACCGTGTTGCCAGCATTTCTGACTGTGCAAACGGTAATAGCGTAAGAGTAAAATGTCGACCCGTCAGTGGTTCGCCGATTTTACTTGAAAGATCAAACGATGACGAGCCAGTGAGAATTAAACGCTTTTCCGGAAATGCGTCGATGATCATTTTGGCGCCCAAGCCAATACTGGGAATCTGTTGTGCTTCGTCAACGGCGATGATTTCGTAGGGTGCGGCAAAATCGAGTATACGGTCACGGTTTTCGGATTGAAAAAGTTCCCGAAGTTTTGAGTCATCGCCAATATTATAGATCGATCTAGTATTTATATGCTGTTTTAAATAGGCTTCCAAGAGCGTTGTTTTTCCAACACGTCGTGGACCATAAACAACAAGAACCCGTTTTGGCGATAAGTGCTTCTCTATTGTCTGTTTTCTCGCATAATGCATTGAATGTATGGTACCATAAACCATAAATTCATTCAAATTTAGGGTGTTGATAATTCGCTCCGCATCCCACGCACTGATACCATATAAGTACTAGAACTTCACGTTCTTTGCCATAGCTTCCCATTTGATGCGCTGGGAGGGGAAGAGAGCAGAGTAATCGGTTGTGAGGTATGGCAAGACCAGTTTTTGATTATATTTTATTGATCCGCCTACAACAAGGGGTTGGTTTTGTATTTCTTGAGCAAGTCTGGTTTCCGCATATAGTTTTGCTCCTGCCGTCGGTATACTACTTGCAACATTTGACATAGCTACAATACGACGTGCTACGGTAGTATAACTGTCGCCTTTGAGAATGGTTTCTGTCGCATCTCCGAGTGTCGGAGGCACGCTAAATTCTGGTGATGACGAGGTGGTAGGCGTGGCGGTGTTTGGTCCTCCGCTTGAGGCGAGGATAATAATGAGTATGACGACGATGATTACGCCGGGGATGACGTAAAGCATGTTTTTACTTACCCATGCGCCGATCTTGCCGCCCCAGCCGGGCTTGGATTCAAATACAGGACCATTACCGTTGCTCATGAAATGATTCGACAATCGGATCCAAATAGCCGTTCAATATCTTTGGGATATTGCTCCAGCTCTTCTTGATGCGATGGTCGGTTATACGATCTTGGGGGAAATTGTAGGTGCGGATCTTTTCAGAGCGGTCGCCGGTGCCGATTTGTTGGCGCCGCTCCTCGGTGATATTTCCAGTCTGTTCCTCAAGTTTAATCTGAAGGAGCTTTGCGCGCAAGACCTCCATGCACCGTTCGCGATTAGCCGCCTGACTCCGTTCCTCGCGCGACGCCACGACAATACCCGAGGGTTTATGCAGGATGCGGACGGCTGTCTCAACTTTATTGACGTTTTGACCTCCGGGTCCACCCGCGCGCGAAAACGTAACTTCCAAATCCCCAAGATTGAGCGGAATATCTTGCTCCGTAGCTTTTGGCAAGACAGCTACGCTTATCGTGGACGTATGGATACGACCCGCTTTTTCGGTCGCAGGAATGCGTTGTACGCGATGGACGCCGGATTCATGTTTCATTGCTTCGACGACTCCGCTACCTTCCAATTCAAATACGATCTGCTTAAAGCCCCCGAGGCTCGTGCGGTTTTCATCTACGATTTTGCATCCCCAGTCTTTGAGTTCGGCATACCGCTGGTACATTTCAAACAGGGTCGCCACGAAAAGCGTCGCCTCATCGCCACCGGTCCCGGCGCGGATTTCGACGATGACTTCACTATGACCCGCTGCGTTCGCACTTTTCCCCTCCAGAGAGCGATTTATTTCCGCCATGCGTTTTGAAGCCTCAGCTATTCTTTTGTAGTCTTTTACAAACTCCGGATCAGAGAGTTTTGCTTCGAGTTCTTTGAGTTCAGCAGCGAGGTCGGACATCTAGGCCTTGATATTTTTTTTGACTCGAGGTTTTTTGACGGCTTTGGTCTTGAGGATATTTTCGGACTTTTCTATGCGTTTGGTAAATTTTTCAATACGTCCGCGCGTATCTATGTTGTGTGATTTTCCAGTATAAAAAGGATGGCAATTACTGCAGATTTCAACGCTAATCTCCGGGAGCGTCGCTCCGCTGGTCCAAGTCTTGCCACAGGCGCACTTCATGATGGCTTTGGGAAAATATGGTGGGTGGATGTCTTTTTTCACAATGCAATTCTAGCATGGTTGCATTTTTTTTGCAATTTTGATATTCTGGATAGGCACTATGGCAGACTTATCATCACAACCATATATTCCGGCATACGAGGACATGATCAAGGCAGGTATGCATTTTGGGCGTAAAAAGACCATTTTTCACCCCAATATGAAGCCTTTTGTTTACATCGCAAAAGAGAATATTTACTTGCTCGATCTCATCAAAACGTCGGAAGCATTGGAAAAAGCCATGGATGCCATGTCAACGTTGATCTCGGAAGGGAAGATGATCCTGTTTGTCGGTATCACAAAGCCGTCGGCGGAGCCGATCAAAGCAACCGCTGAAGCGTTGAAAATGCCGTATGTTGTGGATCGCTGGCTTGGTGGCACGCTGACAAACTTTAAGGTCATTACATCGCGTGTAAAATATCTGGAAGCGTTGGAGACGGAGCAGGCAAGCGGAGGATTTGAAAAGTACACCAAAAAAGAGCGCGTACTCAAAGAGCGCGAGATGCACATACTGTGCCAACGATACGATGGACTGCGGAGACTTACCCGATTGCCCGATATGATATTTGTCACATCGCTCAAAGAAAGCCAATTGGCTGTCCGCGAAGCAATCATCATGAAAATTCCCGTCGTCGGCATCGTGAACACCGATAGCGACCCCAAACAATTACAGTATCCCATTCCGGCCAATGACAATGCCCGCAAGTCGGTGGAGCTGGTCCTCGAGGCGATCAAGAACGGACTCATCCACGCCATACCCTCGATTGCGGCACCTGTAGCACATGTCTAACATCGATACTATCAAAGAGATCCGGGAAATCACCGGATTGTCATTCAACGAGATTCGCAAAGCTCTCGATGAAGCGCGAGGAGACAGTACTCAAGCGCTCGAACTTTTAAAAACAAGAGGCGCAAGCATTGCCCAAAAAAAATCATCGCGTACCACCGGTGAGGGAATCGTGGAGTCGTATGTGCATGCGACGAAGAAAGTCGGTGTGCTTGTGGAGCTTTTGTGCGAAACGGATTTTGTGGCGCGCAATCCAATGTTTTCGGAACTTGCCCATGAATGCGCATTGCACATTGCCGCCATGGATCCACAAACAGTCGAAGAGCTTTTGGGTCAGCCATCAGTGAAAGACCCGGGTGTTACAATTGAGCAACTGATAATCAACTATATCGCGAAACTCGGTGAAAACATCAAAGTTAATCGTTTTCAGCGTTTCGCCATCTAGATTATGTACATCCTCATTCCGTCGATCATACTTGTCGCCTCTCTTGTAGGCATTGCGGTAATCATCGGCAGGAAGTTTGTGTATTTGAAAAAATTGACACCCGAAGCGATCAATAATCCTCCCGCAACATTGGCGACATTTTGGCGGGGATTTTTTTCTGAAATCGTTTCATGGTATGCAAAAATCAACTTGCGTGAGTACCGAGTCAAATTCATGGCGGAATCGGAAAAGCTTTTGCGACGCTTCCGGCTGCTATTCCTAAAAATCGAAGGTCTCATGCACAGGCTCATCAATCGTCTTCGCAGATCAACCAAGCGTCACGAGGCAATCTTAGTCAAAGAAGAAGCTGAAGCAAAGATTGAAGAAGCAATTGCATCGGCCCCCGTTGTTTCCGCGATCGATCCCAAAGAGGAAGAACAACACCTTATCATGGAGATCGCAAAGAATCCCAAAGATGCCACGCTATATCAAAAACTCGGCGACATTTATCTCAAGACAGGCGAAAAAGACAACGCCCGCATGTCGTTTATCACCGTCCTCGACCTCGATCCCGAGAACTGGTATGCTAAAAAGAAGCTTGCCGACCTAGCTTAACGGTAAAGCAACGGTTTTGTAAACCGTAGAGTCCGGGTTCGAGCCCCGGGGTCGGCTCACTTGTCAACAGGAATGGTTTGTATAGTCTACCTCCTTTGATATAATGAGGCATGGCTACAATATCAGAGCAGCAACTTGGCTTGGTTAAGAAACTTTACTATAAGAAAAAATTAGGCGTTCCCGAAATCGCCCGTACCTTGAAAACATCGGTTGATGCGACTTATTATTTTATGAGACTGCATAAGTTAGAGCGAAGAAGTAATCGAGAACAAAACCTAGCACGTTTTGAGTTAAAGGTCCCTTCTTTTGTTTTGAAGCAAAAATTATCCATTAAAGAAGAAATATTACGGATCGCCGGTGTTATGCTATACTGGGGAGAAGGGTATCAGTCTTTGGAAGCAAGCGGTGTTGATTTTGCGAATAGCAAACCCGAAATGATATTGGTTTTTTTGAAATTCCTAAGAACCGTTTGCGGTATTCAGGAAAAAAGACTCAAAGCCTATTTGTATTGCTATTCAAATCAAAATCCGAGACAACTTATTTCTTTTTGGAGTGGTATCACAAAAATTCCCGTGCAACAATTCACTAAGCCGTACGTTAGATCGGATTTTGATAAAACTAAGATTGACAAAATGAGGTATGGGTTGCTACATGTGCGATATTATGATAAAAAGCTATTATATGTGATTCGTGATTGGATAAATAGGTATATAAAAGACTTAGGAATACTATATGGGCAGTTGGGTGAGTAGCTATACCACCGCGCTGTAGACGCGGCGTCCATCGGACTTCGGGGGTGCAAGTCCCTCACTGCCCACCAAAGAGGACGTTCACTAGGTTTAAATGTGATGAACGCAAATTTAAGAATACTAAACCAGAAAATATACGATGGTTGCTACTAGGAGTACGATAAACACAAAACGTAGTTTTGGTCTTACTTGAGTATGATAGATCTTTAACTGTTCATCGGATAGGCCATGAGTACGTAGCGTATATGCTGGTGTCGAAGACACATCTTTTCCTAGATACTTTGAAACGAGATATTGTTTATAAACAAAGTAGGCCACTACGTAAATTAAAATAAGGTATAGCATTAAGAGGAAGTTTACTCCATTTCAGGAAATTTGTAAAAGCATCGAAAATATGAGATACTAGAAACGTTCTTTAAAAGTAAGCCGACGTAGCTCAGCGGCAGAGCAACTCCATGGTAAGGAGTAGGTCGTGAGTTCAATTCTCACCGTCGGCTCCCAGTAAATTAAAAATGTAAATATCAAAGTGTAAAATGACAATGTAAAATCCAAAATTTTCCATTTTGAGATTTGCACTTTGCATTTGGAACATGAGTCAAGATAGTCTAATTAAGTTAAAGTGTACGGTGTGCAAGCGAGGAGTGTACTATTCTACCAAGAATAAGAAGCTTGTCACGAAGAAACTTGAGTACCAAAAGTACTGCAAGATATGTCGGAAGCATCAGCCGTTCAAGGAAACAAAGTTGACTGCATAAGATAAAAACGGCATTGTTGATAACAAACATGCCGTTTTTATTTGATCGTGATAATATAGTTACATAACTAAACATGCAGGTATGAAATTGAAGCAAAAACTAAAAGCCTTGAAACTTCGATCCAAAGGCTATTCCATTGCATGATTATCACAATGCAAGAAAGCAAGAACAATTTTGGCAGAAGATATTAAATCTAAAACCAAATCAATTTCGACCGACCTACAAAAAACCCCACACAGCAAAACACTATCGTGAAAATTATCCAGGCTGTATTTCGCTTCGATATTATGATAGTATATTGGCAAGAAAATTAATGTTTTTAGCGCAAGCATTTACTGGGAGTGTCGTTCAAAGGTAGGACTCTTCTCTCCAAAAGAAGGTATCCCCGTTCGAGTCGGGGCACTCCCGCAGAAGTGTACGTTTCTCAAAATCCGCATAAAACCCGCCGCCGCCTCTGAAATCCGGATCGATTAAATATGATATGAGACAAACATAAAATTGATGCGGCTGGAGAGACTTTGACGGAAAGAAATTCCCACCACTCTGTATGAGTTTTAAAATTTACGCTTCCTCGACTTTCAGATTCCGTGACTTCGGTCTCGGGTTTTCGATTTGCTTCAATAGATTTTCGACGTCTTCAATACGATACATTCGGTAGTTGTTCACAGGGTTGCGGTAGGCGACAAGGGCGCCCTTTTTGTCCCAGTTGCGAACCGTCAAGGGGGTAACTCCGATCAATTTTGAAACTTCATTTACGGTGAGATATTTTTTTGGCATGTGTAGTTTAAATTATTTTTTCTCTTTTAGTATATTTTATGAATCTTTTAGTACTAATGTTTATGATGGTCTTATATATAAATTGGAGAATAGAATTGGATGTTTAAAATCACTGCATTCATTATACTTTTCGTGCTTCTTGATTGCAAAATAGTTATCCACTTTTTTATCCGATACCAACGTATAATGAATATGTTGTTTACATTGGATATTTTGGTTATCCGATACAGCATCGGATATTAAAAATCTTATGTGGAACCTACGTTTCGGAGAACGCACTCGGTTACGTACATCAACAAGCGGTAAGACCCATGTCTGGCAAAAAAACCAAAGCCCTGACATGGGTCAGAGCTTCGGAGAACGCACTTCAATTTTACTACAAAATCAAAGATCAAACAATGCCTGAAGACGAGAATCCAGACCCAAACTATATTTTACTTGCTGACCTTGCGTCGGAGACTCCATACTCACAGGAGTATTTGAGTTTGCTGGCACGAAAAGGAAAACTCGTCGCAAAAAAATTTGGTCGTAATTGGTATGCGACTCGTGTCGCGATGTATGAATATCTGCAACAGCAGGGCTTGCAGATTGTAATTCCTAAAAGTGCTACGCGATTGTTTTCTACAAGAGTGACTAAACCTATCGTTGCACAGCTTGCTTCTGTTGGCTTGGAAATGATGATGCCAAGCGGTCAGACCCTGCCTATCGGCGAGGCAGGCGCTTCATCCGAACCAGCGGTCGCACCGCTCAATCAAGCTCTCGAGCAGATAACAAAAAATCTTGCAGTGATTTCCGAACTTGAAAAAGATCGCGTCGTGTACGATGTCCAAAATCCGGAACCGCTGACGCACAAGTTCTATCGTTTTAATCGAGTCGCAAACCGACAACTCTCAAAAACCAAAAAACGATTGGCTATTGTTGTTGTCGCTGTTGTATTGCTTTTTCTTCTCGTTGGCGGATTTAGTTTTGGAAATGTAGACGCCATAGGTCAACGAATACAAAAACTTTTCAAAGATGCGGATACTTTGCAGGGACATTTTGCAGGAACTCATGCCAATGAGGTGTTGCTTTTGGATGGTGATGGCAAGGTTTCGATCTATGGTCATATTGAAACTCAAGGTCAGCTTAGATCATTCGCTCCCGATGGAGTCGCGCCAATCACCGTGGACTCCACGACGCTGGTAGAAAATCTCAACGCGGAATATTTGAGCGGTCTTGCCTCAAAAGATTTCACGCTTGCGTTTGTGACAAAGAATGGAAATGTCACATACGAAAATGTTCGCCTCATGGGCAATGTTGAAATTGGTAAGACGCTCAACGTCAGTGGCGCAACCAAACTTTTAGATGAGCTTACGGTGTATGGCAACCTTGGCGTTTTCGGCGAAGCGATTTTTGGAAAAAATATAGAGCTCACATCAGGGAATCTTCGGCTTGATACCGGAACAATCGAGATCAATGATGCGCATATGATCAAAAATCTCAATTCGGAATTTTTTCAGGATTTGCGCGCAAAGGATTTTACACTTGACCGAGTGGTCGGATACGGTGATTCGACAAACCACATGGCGTTTTTTAATGCTGGATTGTACGGTACTGCTGGTGTTTTTGGGAGTCTTGGCGTTGCTGGTGACGTCAGTATCGGTGATAAGGATGACAAAACAAGCAATTTCGAAGTCTACGCCAAGCAATTTACTATTGATAATTCCGGAAATGCAAGAGTGAGTGGTACGATGTCGGCGAATAATTTGACTGTTTATAATCAGGTTTTTTCCGATCTTATACCATCAGCATCCCTTGTCTACAGTTTGGGCAGTTCGGATCACCGATGGAAAAATATTTTTGGAGGAACTGCAAATTTTAACAGTCTTACAGTTGCAGGCAGCGTGGATATTGCGGGAACCGCGAGCCGATCTTTTATTATAAATAATGACAATATTTCATCCGACTCGGAGGATTCGTATTTGGGCTTTGATCGCGGCGGTGCAAGTTTTTCACACGCAAAGCTAACATGGAATTCAACGCAAAATAGGTTTGAGCTAAATGAGCCGTTGTACGTTTCAAGTAGTAGCCTTTCGGTTGTCGGATATGCAAGCGCTTCGAGTACCTATGGATCTGGACTGTCGTCATGTTCGAGCTCCGGGCAGAAATTGTTGTGGGATTCTACGATTGGGAAATTTTCTTGTGGTTCGGATGCCAGTGGTGCGGGGGGTCTTGAAGTGAAAGAAGGATTGAGTTCCATCCTTAATCCTGCCGCTACTATTTCTTTTGATGCGGGTGGTTTCAATGTTTCCGCATCCGGAAGTGAGGCTGTGGTAAAACTTGACTACGCCAACGGCCCCGCAAGTCGCAGCATCGCACAAACCATCACAGGCT
>CAYHEP010000028.1:0-11148 GCA_964355775.1 uncultured Candidatus Saccharibacteria bacterium
GCGAATACACCTCTAACATCCTCTACGACGGCACCCAGCATTTGCATTTTTTTGTAACTCGTAGCACAATAAGATTATGTCAGACGCAGGAGGACACGGCGGGGGAGGTGGAGGCGGAACATCATGGTGGATGATCATTGTTGCGGTCATTGTATTGATCGTTCTTGCAATCTATACCTACTCTACGGCCTCCAAACTGCCCCAAGACGGAGGGAAACGCCAGCCACTTGATATTATAGGCATACCGCTAGGATCTGGGATGTTTACGCCGTTTCCTTCAGCCAGTCCTTAATTGCTGTGGCTCTTGCATTCAAAATACAAAGGGGTTACTCTAGAGTCATGAGAAAATACATAATTATCGGTCTATTTTTAAGCGTTGCGGTTTTTGGCGTTTCCATACACGGCACTAGCGCAGATAGGTCTTCACCTAGAATTGCAAGAGCGTTACCAAATCAGTATATTGTAGTTCTTAAAGACGGCATGGATGCTCCGGAAAATGTGGCGCAAGATATTCGCGCAAAACACAATTTCCGTGTCGGAGTTATTTATGGCAAAGCTCTACGGGGATTTTCTGCCACCATTTCAGATGTAGATCTTGAAAAAATAAAAAACGATCCACGGGTGGATTTTATTAGCCCTGATTATGAAGTCTCGATTGATGCTCAAATTTTGCCAACGGGCATTAACCGCATTAATGCGGAACCTTCCTTACCGCATACAACTACCGGTGCGGGAGTACAAGTTGCTGTTATTGATACGGGAATTTACTTGACACACCCTGATTTAAAGACAAATATTCTTGGTGGTAAAAATTGCAGTACTGGTTCCTCAAAAAACTACAGAGATGGCAATGGACATGGCACGCACGTCGCTGGGACGATCGCCGCCATTAACAACGGAGTCGGAGTCGTCGGAGTAGCCCCGGGAGCAAAACTTTGGTCGGTTCGCGTTTTGAACAATTCCGGCTCTGGCAGTTGGTCATCGGTGATCTGCGGAATTGATTTTGTTACATCAAAAGCCCCCGCCAATGGTGGGTCTATCACGGTCGCTAACATGAGTTTGGGAGGATTCGGCGTCAGCGATAACAATTGCGGGAAAACAAACAATGACGCATTGCACAAAGCTATTTGCAGATCACGAGACGCGGGAGTTACCTACGTTGTCGCGGCAGGAAACGATGGAATAAATGCAGACAGTCAGGTTCCTGCTGCATATGATGATGCGGTAATCACAGTGTCAGCTCTTGCGGATTCTGACGGAACCGGAGGTGGAACCGGCGCGATTACCAGCTATGGACCTGATGATACATTTGCAAGCTTCAGCAATTACGGATCTGTGGTTGATATAGGTGCGCCGGGCGTAAAGATTTACTCCGCATGGAAAGGTGGTACCTATAACACGATCAGTGGAACCAGTATGGCTTCTCCGCATGTCGCAGGTGCCGCGGCACTCTATATCGCAAAAAATCCCGGAGCATCGTGGACAACCGTGCGCGACGCTCTCAAACAAACAGCCGAGGCGCTGGGGCTCGGCCATTCCGATCCTTCCGGTCTTCATACTGAACCTATCTTGCGAGCAGACTCGTTATAGAAAACTAGAGTGAATTATCCATACCTTGCGATCCGTGATTCTCTGAAGTAGCTCCTACTCCGCAAGCTTTTCGGGCAACTGCAAACGTATTCCAAACTGTTTTCTTGCTGGCTCGCAATGTGTTTGTTGCCGATAAACGGCTTTTACGAAAAGCATTGACCGCTGCTTGGCTTGCATTTCTGCGTGCAACACGATCTGTCAAAGCAACAGCTGTTTTCATAGCGTCTCTGCGAGTCTGTAATGCAGTAACGATAGATGTGTGATACGCACCAACAGCGGTAATCATACCATTGTCGCGGGTATCAATCGCCGACTGCAAGCACGCCACATTTATTTGAGAAGTTGCTTTTGGCCCTTTCTCCTTTTCTGCGGCATATACGGAACCTCCACTAAACGACGCAAGCGTAACCGCCAAAACTCCCAAACCTACGAGCCATTTTGATGTAATCATATTGAGTATAACGTGCCATTCGTGCTCCTGTGACACCAATAATGCTCGAATTATCGATTGATTTTTCGCTTCTTCACATTGATTTCCCGATCATGACGGCTGACAATATCTTCAGAGAGGTTTTGCTTTTTTAAAAGGCTTCTATTATACGTTCTGACCGCCTTGAGCACGGCAATACCTTCTTTGTATTTTGATGCGACATTTTTTTCCATAAACTCAATGAGCGCATTCATGTCTTTCGGAAAACAATATCCTCCAGCTCCACAATAATTGCCATGATCCACGTTGAGCCATGACGGTCCTATGCGCGGATCAGCAGAAATCATTTCACGGACATTTTCATACTCGATGCCCATTGACGCACAGATGTCAGCTAAGATATTTCCGTAGATGACTTTTATGTACCCAAACACATTGCTCGCATATTTTGCCAGTTCAGCTTCCGTCGCTGTAACTTCTTTTTTGCTATAATCACTGCTCCATGGACGCGAAAAAGGGGCGATGGGAAGAAGCATCTGGACTTCTTTCACGACATCCCGTGCTTGCTCGGTGGGACCTAAAATTTGCCTGTCGGGTCTTGCATAATCAATCCACACTTGCGATTCGGTTAAAAACTCGGGGCTGAATATGAACTTTTTCTTGGGATATTTTTTCTGGAGATTCTCGACGGTTCCGGGTGGTACGGTGGATTTAATAACTACAATTTTGCCATCAGCGATGGTTTTAATAGCCGTATGCAAAATCGAGAGGTCCGCACCACCGCCTTTCGGTGACGGAGTAGGGACTGCGACAAAGATGACATCGGCTTTGTTGATGTCGTCCTGAAAACCTTTCTTCACATCAACATCAAAACAAAAAAGATCCTTCCCTCGCGCATAGCCTTTTATTTCTTCAAACCAGCGCCGTATCGGATCACCTACCATACCCAGACCGATGATGCCGACGCGAAGATTGGTATTTTTCATATGCCGATGGTACTATAATTTCTATCATAAAGCAAACCAATGATCTATTTCATAACGGGAAATAAACACAAATTCACCGAAGCGCAGGCGATTATTCCGGAGCTAAAGCGACTTGACCTTGATCTGCTTGAAATCCAAGAACTGGACCCACGCAAAATTATCGAAGCCAAAATTCCTAAATATAAAACTTCTATCGTAGTCGAGGATGTTTCACTGGAGATAGAAAAACTCAACGGACTGCCAGGTCCGCTCGTGAAATGGTTTATCAAAACAATCGGCCCAAAAGGGATTTTCAATCTGGCGCCCGACTCAAATGCACAAACGATTGCCATGCTGGGATATAAAACAAAAAATACTGTGCACTATTTTTCTGGAGTGACGAAGGGCACGATCGTCGCACCGCGAGGCAAGAACGGCTTCGGCTTTGACGCGATTTTTCAACCCACCGACTCCGACAAAACCTTTGCGCAAATGTCCCTCGCCGAAAAATCCCGCTTCAGCCACCGCGCCAAAGCCTTCCGAAAGTTGAAGAAATTCCTGCAGGCGCTATAATCCAATCAGGTCCCATAGTCCGACAGGTTGCAGTCTATCCGGCTACGAGCTGGATGCTGATCGGACTCGATGGAGCCGGAAAGGGGAACACGTGCGCAACATCCACGTCGTCGTCATCGTTGACGACGACGGCCTCACTTGTCTCGTCATCGAGTCCTGATGACGAGGTGAAGCACCACGCGGGGCCGGCGACGAAAAACTGGCCCCGCAACTCAACTATGACCCATACCGAGATCCGTAAAAAATTCCTAGACTTTTTTGAGAAGCGGGGGCACACTATTGTCTCGTCTTCATCATTATTACCCGACGACCCATCTGTGCTATTTACGACGGCTGGCATGCAGCAATTCAAGAAGTTTTATACTGATCCCAAACTCGCACCATCACCAAACGTCGTTTCCATCCAAAAATCCATGCGGACTTCGGACATCGACGAAGTCGGGGATGAACGGCATTTGACGTTCTTTGAAATGCTCGGCAATTTTAGTTTTGGTGGATATTTTAAAAAAGAGGCGATTGCTTACGCGCACGAGTTTATTGTTAAGGAAATGGGACTTAAGATTGATTATGTGACTGTGTATCTGGACGATACTAAATCAGAACAAATTTGGAGAGAATTAGGATATGAGGCTAGAAAGATGGACAAGGCAGACAACTGGTGGGGACCGACGGGGAATCAGGGCCCGTGCGGACCCACGACGGAGATCTATGTAAACGGCATTGAAATATGGAATGTAGTTTTTAATCAGTACTATCAGAGTAAAGATGGTACGCTCAAGACACTGGATGTTCCCGGCATCGACACCGGCATGGGGCTGGAGCGACTTGCGATGGTTGTGCAAGGCGTGCCTACAATTTTTGATACTGATCTGTTTACTTATGCAAAAGGTCTTCCGAAAGTTGTCGCTGATCATACCCGTGCAATTGCTTTTTTGATTGCTGATGGAGTTACACCGTCAAACAAAGATCAAGGCTACGTCTTGCGCCGTCTCATGAGGAGAATTATGGTTCACAAAGACATTGATTTCCATGCATTGTTTGCCGAAATTATGAAGACTTATCAAATTCATATGGATTACAGTGTTTTTGAAAATGAGAAAAAAAAGTTTTCCAAAACGTTGGACGCCGGGTTGCGCGAGCTCAAAAAAATATCTGATCTTGATGCAGTGAAAGCTTTTAAACTCTATGAAAGCTTTGGCTTGCCGTTTGAAGTGATGCACGATATTGTACCGAGTCTTGATCGCGAAGCTTTTGATGAGGAATTTAAAAAACACCAAGCCAAATCAAGCGAAGGAAGCGTGAAAAAGTTCGGAGGTCATGGGTTGTTATTGGATACCGGCGAACTCAAGGCGGCAAATGAGGAGGAACTCAAAAAAGTTACCAGATTACACACGGCAACGCATATGCTACAGTCGGCGTTAAGGAAGGTGCTTGGAAATGACGTGCATCAAGCCGGATCGGATATTACGGCTGAACGATTACGATTTGATTTCTCTTTTCAACGCAAAATGACGCCAGAGGAAATCAAGCAGGTTGAAGATTTGATCAACAACGCCGTTGCAAGAGACTTGAAAGTTAGTTACGAGGAGTTGCCGATCGAAGAAGCCAAGAAGACCGGTGCACTGTATTTCTTTAAAGAAAAATATCCCGAAAAAGTAAAAGTATACTCGGTGGGGGACTTTAGCAAAGAGTTTTGCGGCGGCCCGCATGTTAGTCACACGGCCGAAATTGGACAGTTCAAGATTGTCAAAGAAGAAGCGGTATCCACAGGTACGCGCAGGATCCGTGCAACTGTGCTATAATCTCAACATGGCTGGAACGAAGATACTCAATGTTCAAAAAAGCGACTCTTTCGATGAAGTGTTTGATGCATTCAAGCAGGCTGAAGCGCAAGAAGTGATTTTTATTTTTCCCAAAGGTTCGGTCTTTGCTCAAGATGCATCATACTTCGAGACAATCAAAAAAGAATCCGAAGCAACTGGCAAAACGGTCAATGTTATGTCGAGTGATCCGTTGATCGCGCATCTTGCAACGCAAAACGGTCTTGGCGTACTCCAAAACCCCGCCCCCAAAACTCGACGAGTCGCTCCACGAAGTATTCCCGAACCGGAACCACAACAGCCCGTTCAGGAAGT
This sequence comes from uncultured Candidatus Saccharibacteria bacterium, assembly GCA_964355775.1. Taxonomy (GTDB): domain Bacteria; phylum Patescibacteriota; class Minisyncoccia; order 2-02-FULL-40-12; family IGHO2-01-FULL-4-A; genus JBBTSB01. Next base: position 5,694 of record CAYHEP010000028.1, read on the forward strand.
TGCGACGCCCGAACAGGAGGCGCCCCAATATCCGATGGCGCAGGAAGCTGTCGCGAATCTCGAATCAGAGCTTGTTGCGGACCTGACGATGGCACGTAAGGCAAAGCCCGCACCTCAATTGCGAAAAAGCATCCCTCCTCCGATGATTACACCCTCCGGTAGGCGTATTCGTGATATTGTTTCCGGTGATCAGGATACATCGCTGGATGTCGAGCAGGAAAAAGAAAAGGATGTTGAAGTGGAAATTTCACGTACATCGGTAATCCCACCCGTTGCGCCATCACCTGCTCCTATAGCATCCACATTGGGCTCGACCGATATTGAAAAACTGTGGGCTGAAGAAGAACGGCGACAAAATCCTGACGGTTCCACCGATGAAAACGGAAAAGCAACAAAAAACCATACTCATATTTCAAAAAAGTTTATCTTTATTCCCGTTGGTATAGCTGTTATTGCGCTCATCGTGATAGTCTTAACCACGGTTGGCCACGCAAGGATTATAATTAAGCCTCAGATGGAACCGATCGAGATTTCATTGAAAGTAGCGGTTTCTCCGAAAACTCAAACCGTTGATGTGGAATTGAGTCGCATTCCGGGACAATTATTTGACATATCGAAAGAGGAAAAAGGAAACTATGCGCTCACTTCTACAAAAGAAGTTGCTCAAAAAGCGTATGGAAATGTGACTATTTTCAACAAATCAAGTGCGGTACAACGACTTGTAGCAACTACACGACTTGAATCAAAAGATGGTTTGATATTTCGTATTCCTGAAACAATCAACGTTCCTGCCAATGGGTCTATTGAATCCAGAGTGTACGCGGATCGCCCCGGTAAGGAGTACAATATAACCGCGACACAATTTACCATTCCGGGACTGAAAGACACGCCAAAATACGGCGACTTTAGCGCTACCTCGTCAACAGCGATGGCGGGGGGATTTATCGGCTCATCCACGGTGGTAACCGAGCAGGATATCACGAAGGCTCAACTTGAGTTGTCGGCAAAGGCGAAGGAAAACGTTCTCGTAGCGTTAAAGGAACAAGCTAACGGCTTAAAGGTTTTTGATGATGTAACGATATCAATCGGGGATCCGATCACAAATGCAAAAACGGGGGAAGCAGCGGAAAAGCTTGAAATGAGCGTCAGCGGTCGTGTTTCTGTAATAGCTTTTCGAGAATCCGATATTCATGAACTCATCAAGCATTACCTTTCCAAAAATGGTGGTCTCGATCTTCTCTTAGATGGTTTAACCATTGAGTATCTGAAACAGGTCACGGACAAGACCTCCCAAACGCTCTCATTTGATGCACACGTCACCGGTGAATCGGTTGCAAAGATAGATAAAAACAAAATCCTAAAAGATATACCGGGCATGAAAGAAAGCGCTGTTACGGCTTACTTTAAAGATACGAAGGAACTAATCGGATCCGCCACTCATATTCAATTATCTCCGTTCTGGGTCCGTTCTGTTCCAAAGAATGCAAAGAAAATAGAAATCATTGTTGACACCAAACAATAGATTTGCTAGTATCAATTTAACGGAATAACAAGCATCATTCCGGCATATACGGCTATTTTGTCTGACGTTAAACAAAAAACAGAAGGTACTATTACGGAATCATTGCCTGATACCAAGTTTAAGGTTAAACTGGATGACGGCACGGAATTGTTGGCGTATCTTGCCGGCAAAATGCGTTTGCATTACATAAAGGTAATGATAGGTGATCGGGTAACCGTGGAAGTCAGCCCTGATGGGACTAAAGGACGGATAATTTACAGAAAATAATATGAAAGTACGAGCATCTGTCAAAAGAATGTGCAAAGATTGTAAAATCGTGAGACGTAAGGGTACGCTTTTTTGCATTTGCATTATCGCCAAACATAAGCAACGTCAAGGTTAAACTATGCCACGTATTTCAGGAATTAACATTCCAGACAACAAGGGTATCGAATTTTCTCTCCAATATGTATTTGGAATCGGTGCTTATGCAGCACGTATAGTTTTAAAAACAGTACATATTCCATTTGATAAAAAAGCAAAAGATTTGACTCCCGAAGAAGTAAACAAGATTCAGGCAATTATCGATAAAAACTACAAGGTTGAGGGGGATCTCCGGCGCGAGATTTCCGGCAACGTTAAGCGTCTCAAGGAAATAGGAGCATGGCGTGGCGTCAGGCATGCCAGACGCCTGCCGATCCACGGACGAACAAAAACAAATTCCCGCACCATACGAGGTAATGTACGTAAGACTATGGGTTCGGGACGTAAACCAGCAGGTCAGAAAACATAAATCATGGGTAAAAAACGTATCATCGCGGGAGCACAGGGAGATACCGACAAGAAAGTCGCGGAGGTTTCCAGCGCGAAAACGAAGCGACTGGTTCTTAAGGGAACTATTCATATTGCATCTTCCTACAACAACACAATCGTTTCAGTCACCGATACCAACGGCGGAGTATTTGCATGGACTACGGCAGGAAGCATGGGTTTCAAGGGTGCGCGCAAATCCACTCCTTATGCAGCAACATTGGTAGCGAAGGAAGCCACCGAGCGAGCAAAAAAATTCGGATTACAGGAGGCCAGGATAATCATAAGAGGCATTGGTCCCGGTCGCGAAGCGGCTTTACGTGGAGTTGTAAGTACCGGCATCACAGTGACATCAATCATAGACGACACACCACAACCGCATAACGGGGTTCGCCCCCCTAAGCCACGACGAGTATAAACCATGGCACGATATCTTGGACCACGAGAGAAAATAGAACGTCGACTGGGAACAAAACTTTTCCTTAAGGGTACGCGTTCGCTTTCTCCAAAATCGGCGACGGTGAAGCGTATGTATCCGCCGGGTATCCACGGAAAAGCATTTGTACGTCGTTCATCAGAATACGGACAACAGCTCAAGTCTAAGCAAAAAGTTCGCAATATCTATCGTATGCTGGAGCGCCAATTCAAAAATTGGGTAAAGCAAGCTATGGAGTCCAAGGTCGCTACCGGTGAATTTCTTGTGCAAAAACTGGAACATCGACTTGATAATGTTGTTTTTCGGTCCGGACTGGCTCAATCTCGAGATCAAGCGCGACAAATTGTAAATCACGGACACATCATGGTGAACGCGCGGCGCGTTTCTATTCCCTCCTACGAGGTAAGGCTGAATGATGTGATTACCATTCGCGAAGGAAGCAAGAAAACCCAATATTTCAGCGCCTTGGCTCCCCAGTGGATGAAAGCGTTTGAGGCTCCGTCATGGTTGAAGGTTGATACCACGTTATTTATTATTACTGTTCAAGGCGTTCCAACGCTCGTCGAAAGCGGAATTGAGGGCGCCGATTTACAATCATTAATTGAGTTTTATTCAAGATAATATGATTCAACTTCCTACAGAACCGAAAATTATTTCCAAAGTCGGTCATAAAGTCCTTTTTGAGATTGCCCCGCTATATCCGGGGTACGGTATGACCGTGGGTAATGTGCTCCGCAGGGTATTGATTTCGTCCATTGAAGGTGCCGCAATTACATCCGCGAAAATCAAAAATGTTGATCATGAATTTTCAGCTATCCCCGGGGTTCGGGAAGATGTCATTGAGATTATCGCCAACCTCAAAAAAGTCCGCTTTAAAGTGTTCAAGGACGAACCGGTTGTGCTGACATTGACGGCCAATGGAGCAGGTACGGTGACCGCCGACAACATTGTTGCAAGTTCTGATGTTGAAATCGTCAATCCTGAACAACACGTAGCTACGATTACCGATAAAAAAACAGAACTTGAAATAGAGTTGCATGTCGAAAAGGGCGTGGGGTATGTTCCCGTTGAACAGCGCCAAAAAGAAAAGCTTACCGTCGGCGAAATCGCCATTGATGGTATTTTCACACCTATTAAAAACGTACACTTCACGGTGGAAAATATTCGAGTCGGACAACGAACCGATTACAATAAGGTCTTGCTAGAAATAGAAACTGACGGTAGTATTTCCGGTGAAGAAACTCTCAAGCATGCGTCAAAAATCATCATTGATCAGTTTCAAATCATAAACAATGTTACTGTTCCGGAGGAAGCCGAAAAGCCGGTCGTAAAAAAAGAAAAAAAGTCTCGTAAAAAATCATGAACCACGGTCAGAGCAATAGAAAATTCGGGCGGGAAACCAAACAACGGGGAGCATTGATGATGTCGCTCGCGGTGTCGTTAATTTCCCACAACCGAATTGTCACTACGCAGGCGAAAGCGAAATCGCTTCGTCCCTACGTAGAAAAACTTGTTTCGTCCGCAAAAACATCTTCCGTTGCCACAACAAAACTGCTTGCTTCTCGTTTGCCCTCAAAAACCGCTCAAAAATTGATGAAGGAAATCGCACCACGATTTGCTGACCGCAACGGGGGATATACCAGAATCCTCAATTTACCACAGCGTCCAAGCGACGGCGCGCGCATGGCAATCATTGAATTTATCGCATAAACCATGGAATACACACTCGATGCAACAAATCAGTCTCTCGGGCGAATAGCAAGTAAGATTGCGGTGATGCTGCGCGGAAAACTCAACCCCAAATATCAGCCCAATGTCGAGCCGACTGATACGGTTGCTGTGAGCAATGTAGCTAAAATGAAATTAACGGGAAAAAAGGCGGAACAAAAAATGTACTATCACTACTCTGGTTTTCCCGGCGGTATGAAGGCTCGCAAGCTCGATGTCCTGATGGATAAAAATCCCAAACGGGTGCTGTGGCTTGCTGTATATAGAATGCTTGCCAGAAATCGAATGCGCGACAAAATAATTAAAAACCTGACTATCAGCTAACTTTTTTACCATGGAAGACGACGTTATCATTGACGAGGGAAAATTCGAAGAGCAGGAACAGGCAAAGGGTCCTGAAAAATATTATGAAGCTGTCGGTCGCCGCAAGGAGGCTACGGCGCGGGTTCGTTTACTGACTAAAAAGTCCACGGACAAGCAGGAAGTCGAGGACAAAGCGATCATCAGCGTCAACGGCAAACCCTATTTTGAATATTTCAACGACCGCAAGTTGCAAGGTGTCGTCGAGTCTCCGATGAAAAAACTCAAGTCGCTCAATCGCTTCAAGGCGACCGTGAACGTGCAGGGTGGCGGCATGGTGGGACAGGCAAACGCCATCAAGGCGGGTTTGAGCAGGGCACTCGTATTGTTTGATATCAACTTTTCCAAAAAACTCCGCAAAGCTGGCTTCCTCACACGCGATGCCCGTGTCAAAGAACGACGCAAGTACGGCCTCAAAAAGGCAAGGAAAGCACCCCAGTGGGCAAAACGCTAGACTAACGTTTTGCGCTAAGCTATACTAAACGCATGGATATTCTTGTAACTTTTGGAACGGCGGTTGTTGGCGGTCTTGTGGTAGTTGGTGGCTGGCTTTTGGTTATGGGAAGAAAATTCCAAATTTTAGATGATCTGAAGAAAAAAGCGGACAGTATAGAAACCTT
>CAYHEP010000029.1:0-11081 GCA_964355775.1 uncultured Candidatus Saccharibacteria bacterium
ACGGCTTGCGCAAGCATCATTTATCAAAGACTACTTGCAGGGATATTTTGAAACGATTATTTCCAAAGAGCACGGACTTTGGTTTTCCGACTACAACACGCTGCTTGCTGACGCAGTACTGCCAGCGATCACCGCCAAGACCGGTGGCACACCGACCAGCGCCGGTGTCGCGCGGGGTATTGTGGGCAAGGAAATTTTGGTTTGCAAGATGACAACCCCACAAGACCTACCGCTCATGATGAAATCCAAAGGCATCATCACCGAAATGGGAGGCATTTTGTCGCATGCGGCGATCATCTGCCGTGAACTCAAAAAACCCTGCATCACCAACGTCGCCAACGCGGTGAAAAAATTCAAGCCCGGTACCCTACTCGAAATGAACGGAGAAACCGGCGAGATCAAAATCATCTAAAGCGGCTTTACCCTACCACCAAAACCTGCTATGATCAAACCATGAATAACCCTTCCGGATACAATCGCTTTGCTCTCATTGTTTTCAAAATCGTGATGATTGAAGCCATTCTTTTTTTTGTGCTTGCATTACATTTTGGAAGCATCATTCGTTTACCTGAAAGTGTCATTCAATTCATTGCGATCCCAACGTTTATCTTTTTCATTGGCGATTGGTGGATGCTACTTGTTCTATTTTCACTTTCCCTCGCTGGACTTATCTCCGCAAAGAAAACACATGAAAAAGGAGTTGGGTTGTCTATTCTTGGCATGTTCTTGAGTTTCATGCCTTGGCTTACCGCAATGATAATTATCTCTGCTTCATGGAACACATGACCATTATCTCAAAATACAATTCTCGTGCTGATAAGGTAAATTCACTCGTGTGTGTGGGGCTTGATAGCGAGTATGAAAAGTTGGGAGGGCTCTCGCAGTTTGATTTTAATAAAAAAATCATCGAGCAAACGCATGAGCACGTCGCAAGCTACAAACTGAACATTGCTTTTTATGAAGCGCGTGGAGATGACGGATTGAGAGAATTGAAAAAGACTACAGATTACCTGCGTGAACATCATCCGGATATCTTTACGATCTGCGATGCGAAGCGGGGAGACATTGGCAATACGAACAATGGGTACATTGCGAGCATTCTTGATTGGTTGGGATTTGATGCGATGACGCTCCATCCGTATATGGGTCGTGAATCGCTTCAACCGTTTCTGGATCGCAAAGATAAATTCTTTTTTGTGCTGTGCAGGACCTCAAATACCGGTGCCGGAGAATTTCAGGATGATATGTACATGAAAGTAGCAAAGCACGTAGCTACATGGGGCGACAATTGCGGTTTGGTAGTAGGAGCAACCGCTCCGAAAGAGATGCGACAAATTCGCGACGCATGTCCTGACACGATGTTTCTAGTTCCGGGCATTGGCACGCAAAGAGGCAGTATTGAGGAGACGATAAAAGCGGGGGGGGAGCATCTCATTATCCACAGCGCGCGGGGAATCATCTTTTCAAATGATCCAAAGAAATCCACAGTTGCGTTGCAGGAAGAAATCAATAAGACTATACTGGAGTTATGAATAGAAAAATTGTTGGGGAAGTGATTTTAGGAATTGCGGTGCTCACCTTGATAGTTTCCAATGTAGTGCTTGCTACAAAGCTTGTCGCACTTCGCGAAGAAGTACCGACCCTTTCGGCAAGGATTGCGGGAGAAATTTCGCGCACGCAAGCGACAATTTTTCCAGTACCGACACTCCAAGTACTGACTCCGGATTTTGGAACAATTGGCACAAAGGTTATAGTCCACGGGTCTGGATTTTCCGCGACTGGCAACAATGTGTATTTTTCAAATACCGTCACGTACAATATTCCATCGTATGACGGCGTAAACTTGGCATTTACAGTGCCGGCATACAACATTACTCCCGGATTGTATCCGGTCTCGGTTGAAAACGCAGGAGGAAGGACGACTTCGCTGAACTTTTTTGTCACTGACACCATAAAAATCAGCAGTCGAGTTAAAATCACCTCGCTAAAGCCAAATTCGGGAATGACAGGAGTTCAGGTGACCATCAATGGCAGTGGATTCACGTCAACCGGCAACACTGTGACATTCGGCTATAATAAAATCAACGGTATTAAATCAACAGGAAAAACAATGAAGTTTATCGTTCCTGCGTATTTGGTTTATCCATGTTTAAAAGGTCAACCGTGCCCGACCCAAAATGCACGACCCACCATGCCGGGAAGCTATCCGGTATATGTGACCAACAGCAGGGGTTCAAGCAATTCAGCACTATTTACCGTGACTTCAGGTCCATCTCCAAGTACACTTCCCTAAGCTAGGGTCGCAATAGATTTTACATCGTCACACAACAGCTTCGGAACGCCGTCCCGCTCGTTGAGTTTTCCGCTGACAACAACAATCCTGTTTTCCTCAAACGCATTGGCATGTTGATCAAGGACGGTGGGAAACACTACGATCTCAAGTTTTGCCGTCATGTCTTCGATCCATGCGAACAACATAGGTTTGCCTGTCTTGGTAACTATCTTTTGTACTTTGGTCACCATGCCACCGACTCTTGTCTGCGAAGATTTTTTTTGATCGATAAATTCCTTAATGGTAAGGACACCATTGTCGTATCCCATCTGTCCATGGTAGTCACGTAAAGGATGATCGGAAATGAAAAGCCCGAGAAGCTCTTTTTCCCACATGAGTTTTTCCGAACGGCGCGCAGGCTGGACATCATGCAAACGAAGCGGAGGAAGATCAACGGAACTTCCAAATAAACTATCTTGCCCAAGACTACGCTGTTTTTGATGATCACGGGAATATGCGAGCAACTCATCGACACTCGCCAACAATATGGTTCGCTCGCCCAATGCATCCATCGATCCGCACTTAATGAGACTCTCGAGTGATTTTTTATTGAGGTCCTTGTTGTGAAAACGCGCAATGAAATTTTCCACGGACAGGTACGGACCGTTTTCCACGCGCTCTTTGATGATTGCATCGATGACATTGACCCCGACGTTTTTGATGGCGGAAAGTCCAAAACGAATCTTGAGTTCTCCTTTGATAACCGTGAACCCAGCCATGCTTTCATTGATTTCAGGGGGCAATACCTCAATATCCATCGTTCGGCACTCATCGATGAGAAAAGCGACACGATCAATATCTCCAAAATCTGAATTCATCAGCGCAGCCATAAATTCAAGCGGATAGTTGCCTTTCAGATATGCGGTCTGGTAGGAAATCATGGCATACGCGGTGGCATGCGCAAGGGGAAACGCATATCGGTTAAAGGGTTCTACCAGCGCCCAAAATTTATCGGCAATTACTTTCGGTGTACCGACTTTTTCAGCACCTTTTTTAAATTTATCCTCCTGCTCATCGAGAAGTTTTTTTATCTTTTTTCCGACTGCACGCCGCAACAAATCGGCTTCCGCAAGTGTAAACCCTCCGAGTACTCGAACCGCCTGCATCAACTGCTCTTGATATACCATGATTCCAAACGTGCTTTTGAGGATAGGTTCAAGGCTGGGATGCAAATATTCGACGGCTTTTTTGCCATGCTTTCGGGCAATATACTCGGGAATCAACTCCATGGGTCCCGGACGATACAATGCTCCCATGGCAATAATATCTTGGATTTCTGTGGGCTTGAGATCCTTGAGGTACCGCTTCATACCTGACGACTCCAACTGGAATACTCCCGTGGTTTGGGCTTTTTGAAATACTCGAAATGCTTTTTTGTCATCCAATGGTACGTCATCAATGACGATTGTTACTCCGTGATTTTCCTTGATCATCTCAAGCGCACGTTGGATAATAGTCAGGTTGGAAAGTCCAAGAAAATCCATCTTGAGAAGGCCGAGATCCTCAATCGCATGCATTTCATACTGCGTAATAATGTCGTTTTCTTTCGTGCCTCTTTGAAGTGGCACATATTCGGAAAGTGGCTTGGGAGTGATCACCACGGCACACGCATGAGTGGAACAATGCCGTGCTACGCCCTCTAGGGGCATCGCGGCATCGATCAATGCCTTGATCTCCGGATTGGTCTTATACAGTTGTTTGAGCTCATCGACATCTTCGATGCATCGTTTTAGATATCCTTCCTTCTCGCCTTGCTGGGGATTGATGGGAATAAGCTTAGCGACACGATCGCATACGTCATAAGAATACCCCAACGCACGACCGGCATCTCTGATACTGCCCCGAGCAGCCATCGTGCCAAAGGTGATGATCTGAGCAAAGTGATCTCGTCCGTATTTTTGACGTACATATTCAAACACTTCCTCGCGACGTGCATCATCAAAATCCGTATCGATATCGGGCATGCTGACACGCTCCGGATTTAAAAATCGCTCAAAAACCAAATTATATTTCATCGGGTCGATACTGGTGATATTCAAAAGATAGGTGACAATGCTTCCGGCTGCCGAACCGCGTCCCGGTCCTACGATGATGCCGTTTTGTTTTGCCCAATTGACATAATCCTGCACAATCAAAAAGTATGAAGCAAATCCGGTGGTTTTAATAACATCCAGTTCGTAAGCAAGACGCTTTCGTAGCTCGTCGGTGATATCTGATCCGTAGTGGCGTGGCAAGCCTTCCCATGCAAGTTTTGCAAGATAGCTGTTGGCATCGAACCCGGGGGGTAAGGGGAACTCAGGCAGTTGTGTTTTTCCAAGCTGGATTTCTACGGTGCACCTGTCCGCTATTCGTGCGCTATTTTCCAAAGCCTCGGGAACATCATGAAACTTTTCGTGCATAGCCTCGGGAGAAAGTACGGAAAAATCATCACCATGAAATGTAAAACGGTCAGGGTCATCTACTTTGTTTCCGGTCTGTATTGCAAGCAGTACCTCGTGAGCATGTGCATCGCCTGCGCGCAAGTAGTGTGAATCTTGCGTAGCGACGAGTGGGATACCTGTCGATGCGGAAAGTTCGATCAATTTCTTGGTGACGATGTCCTGCTCCTCAACACCCTTTTGCCTTTGGATCTCGAGGTAAAAATTGCCTTTACCGAAAATGCTTTGGTATTCGTTCGCAAGTCGTACCGCTTTATCGCTTTGCCCTGACGTCAACGCCCGCGAAATTTCTCCTCCGAGACATCCCGAAAGCCCGATCAATCCTTCGGCGTGCTCGCGTAAAATTTGTTTATCGATCCGGGGTTTATAGTAAAAACCTTCGAGATGCCCAGCGGTCACGAGTTTCATCAAGTTTTTGTACCCGATATTGTTTGAAGCGAGAAGAACAAGATGGTAGTAGTTTTTTCCATCTGGACCCGGACGCTTGTCAAAGCGGTTTTCGGTAATGTATACTTCTGCTCCGATAATCGGTTTGATGCCGGATTTTTTTGCTTTCTGATAAAACTCGATAGCGCCATACATCACTCCATGATCCGTAACGGCAATCGAATCCATGCCGAGCTCTTTGGTCCGAGCGACCAAATCATCAATTTTTGACAATCCGTCGAGAAGAGAATAATGGCTATGAGTATGAAGATGCACAAATCGCATCCCGTTTGAAGCAATAGAATTCATGGTATAATGCTAGTGTGGAAATAATCCCGCTAGGGTTGCTTCTAACGGGACGCATGAGTAGAGTATACTAGGTGCATAGTAAGAAAACAAATGAATTTTCGTCTTTATGTATGGTTATCAAAGAAGGGGAATTTGAGAAAATATACGATGATTTTGCCCCGAAAATCTTCAAGTTTTGTTATTTTCGAGTCAGTTCAAGGGAGGAAGCGGAGGACATAGCCTCTATGGTTTTCATGAGAGCATGGGACCACATCAATACCGGAAAAGACGTGTCGAATCTGCAGGGTTTCCTATTTCGGATAGCTACGAATTTGGTTATCGATTATTATCGAAATCATAAAGAGCGCAAGGACATTTCCATCGATGATCCACGGACAAACAGAGACATTCCTGACAAGCACGACATGACGGAGCACATCGACCGGGATTTACTGGTCGAGGACATACGGAGAAAAATAGACGTACTTCCGGAATCATATCGAGAAATCATCATACTCCGATATATCAATGACCTGACGATAGGGGAGATCGCAAAAATCCTTGAAACTTCAGAAAATAATATTTCCGTACGGCTCTATCGGGCAATAGATAAATTGAAAGCCATGGTATGAAGCAAGATATTTTTCAACAATTTGAAACACTCCTAAAGCACGACATTGCTTCGCACGTGTGGATTGTGCGTACGAAGGCTCGACTGACAGCATATATGGGCTCGTACCGTAGGTCACCATTGAAAAGGCTTTTCTGGCGTGCGGTTCCCGCTTTCATGATCGTTGTCACCATATGCCTAAGCGCTACGGGAGTTACCCTTGCATCACAGGAAAGTATTCCGGGTGATTTTCTCTATCCGTGGAAGATGGGCTTTGAAAACGTCGAGTCGGCGTTTGTCGTGGGCATACAGAGCCGTGCTGTGTTTGAAGTACACCGAACGGCAACGCGCCTTAAAGAAGTTACGGAGCTTGCCGTTCGCAAGCCAAATGATGTGAAGATTACAACCGATGCCCATAAGCGTCTGCAGGAACAGGTGGAAGTTGCTAATGCGGAAATTGCAAAGGCAGCCATCGATGATCCGCAACAAGCACTCGCGACTGCCATGCAACTGAACTCTGCTTTGCAAGCCCATAAGGATGTTCTGGATAAGCTCTCGCCGAAAGTGGACACGGACTCGCAATCGCAAATTCAAACCGCTCTTGATGCTATACAAAAGAATACGCAAAATATTGCTACCAACATAGAAAACCTCAAAACACAGACCAAGGAAGAACTCGTCAAATCAACTGCGACGGACGGACTAAAGGGAGATGCTTCACAAAAACTCAACAATGCAAAAGAAAAGCTCGACACTGCATGGAAAGATGTCATGATACTTGAAGGGGGTACTCCATTGCGTGAAGAAGCGGAAATAAAGATAAGTTCGGCTCAAGATGCGCTTTCTGATGCACAAGATGCTTTTGATCAGGGTGCGTTCGCCGATACCATCATCTCGGCCCAAACAGGCGAACAAATCATTTCGGATACCATTGCACTCATAGAGGCAACCCAAAATGCAGGAACTGCAGTTAAGGATATCTTGGTTGTGGTCCCAACGCAAACACCTGAATGGAATGTCACAACTGCGGTCTCATTAAATAAAAACGACTATGCACCATCAGAGACCATGGTGATTACGCTCAAAGCGGTGAATACCTCGAGTGAGGAGCGTATATTGAAATGGGACAATGGGTGCCAAGTAGACGCAGTGATTGACGGATATCCGAGTACCTACGGACGCGCATGTACCTCCGGTATGACATCCGTCACGATTAAACCCAAGGAAACCTATACATGGGCATGGACACTAATTGCACCTTCGGCCTTCGGATCACATGTCATTAATACCGAACTGGTTGGGTACGAAAAAAATAATATTAAGTTCAACGTTGCACTCCCGAAGTGATTGTGGTAGAGTAGGACACAAGAAAATACTATGGGAGTTCCACGCGCACATTCTACGCGAGCTCAAAAAGGGCGTCGCCGAAGCCATCTTTCCCTGATGAAAAAGGCGCTTTTGTCGTGTCCTCACTGCAAACGACCAACACTGCCTCATGCAATCTGTAAACATTGCGGATACTACGACGGAAAAGAAATTATCAATGTGGCATCCAAAGAACTGAAAAAACAAGAAAAAATAAAGCGACGCACTAGTCGCTAGTTGACTAGGATGGCATCACGTCACCTCTCACGTTCCATAGCTATGCAGTCCCTGTATGAATGGGACTTTAAAGGTCAGCATCCTGCTGTCTTAGAGGATATTGTCATGCACAATGTCAAAGAATTCGCACCAGGCATGGAAAGCGCCAGTTTTATCAAAAATCTCATTGCCGGCGTCATTGGAAAAATCAAGGATATTGATCAGATCATCGAAAAAGCCGCCCCACAGTGGCCCATCGACCAAATTGCCATGGTAGACCGTGCGGTGTTGCGCCTTGGCATCTATGAATTGCTGTTCGGCAACCACGACGAGGTCCCTCCAAAAGTCGCCATAAATGAATCTATCGAACTCGCAAAAACCTTTGGGGGCGACTCATCGGGCAAGTTCGTGAATGGCGTCCTCGGCACCATCTACCGTGAAATCGGCGAGCCGAGAAAATTTGAAACATCAAAGAAAAAAGCATGAGCAATCTTGAACATCTTTTTCAAAACAAAGAGCTTCTGCAGACGGCGCTGACGCATCGATCGTACTTGAATGAAAATCCCTCCTGGAAGCATGATCATAACGAGCGCCTTGAATTTCTCGGGGATGCCGTTTTGGAATTGGTAGTTACCCAATACCTATACCTCAACTATCCGAATCCCGAAGGCGAAATGACCAACTGGCGAGCGGCATTGGTCAACTCGGTCATGCTTTCCAAAGTTGCCGGAAAAATCAATCTCAACGACTCCCTGCTCCTTTCGCGCGGAGAAGCGAAAGACACGGGCAGAGCGCGCCAATATATTTTGGCCAATGCGGTGGAAGCCGTCATCGGGGCATTGTATTTGGACCAAGGTTACGAGGCGGCAAAAAAGTTTGTGATGCAGTACGTCATGGATGAGCTGCCGGGCATTTTTGAAGATAAAAGCTATCGCGACGCCAAAAGCAAATTTCAGGAAGAGGCGCAGGAGCGCCTCGGCATCACGCCCAACTACACCGTGCTCGAAGATTGGGGACCGGACCATGCAAAAAATTTCCGTGTCGGCGTCTACCTGAATCAAGAACTCGCCGGCGAAGGCAAGGGACCCTCCAAGCAAGAAGCCCAGCAATCCGCCGCCGAAGACGCTCTTGCCAAAAAAGGCTGGTAATATGCCACGCCTATCGATTGCACAACTGAAACAGGACATCGTGTTTTCTGTCACGTTGCGTGATAGACTCTTTTCGTTTCATACAACGTGGGGATTGTTTAGTCCTGAAAAAATAGATGATGGCTCATATCTGCTCATCAAGCATGTCGAAGTGAAACCTAATGATCGCATCGTGGATCTTGGCTGTGGCTATGGCGCGATCGGGCTCGCGCTTGCGCCGGAAACTTCCCAACAAGTAACGTTGATCGATAAAGATTTTGTTGCAATTGAATATACGAAAAAAAATGCTGAACTTAACAAGATAATGAACTGCGAAACACTCTTGAGTAACGGCTTCACCCAGATCCCCGCAGACCGATCGTTTACGTTGATCGTTTCAAACTTGCCCGCAAAAGTCAGCAAGGAAATGTACTGGATTTTATTCAACGATGCCTACCAAAAGCTCGAGAAGGGCGGAAGATTATATGTGGTCGTCATTGCAGGCCTCAAGGAATTTATCAAACGGAATTTCAATGAGATTTTTGGAAACTACGACAAGGTCGCCCATACCAATACGCACCTAGTTGCCATGGCGACAAAAGTATGATACCGTTTAGACCATGCTGAAAATCAAACTGCAAAGAAAAGGAAAACCCGGACATGCCCATTTTCGACTGGTGATATTGGAACATACACGTCGTCTTACCGGAAGTTATCTTGAGCTGTTGGGCTCCTATGATCCTCACAAAAAAACTCTCCAAGCAAAAAAAGAACGCATCCAACATTGGTTGAGCAAAGGTGTACAGATGAGCCCCACGGTCAACAATCTTTTAATCAATCACCACGTCATAGAAGGTACCAAAGTGCAGTCATGGAAACCAAAGAAAAAAGCTACAGAACCCGCTAAAGCAACCGCATAATATGGAACAACATTTGGATAAAGAATTCGTAGAATACATCATCAGGCACATCGTCAACAATCCCGACGACGTCAAAGTCACGCGCAAAACAGATGAGATGGGCGTATTGATCGAAGTCACCGTCAATCCAACCGACATGGGGCTTTTGATCGGCCGCGCCGGCACGACTGCCAAAGCAATCCGCGTCCTTGCCCGTATCATCGGCATGCGCAACAACGCCCGCGTCAATCTGCGCATCATCGAGCCGGAAGGTAGCACCTTTGTACGACCTACCGAACCCGAAAAGCAAGCTATGCCCGATGCCCCGCGCGAACCCAGTATGCGAACACTTGAAAAAGATTCCGACATCGACGACGTTCTGAAAGATATGCAATTATGAATCCCGTTAGAAGCTGCCCGAGCGGGCTATTAACAACACAATGTCGATTATCACAATTAAATTGCAGCTTCTAACGGGATGAAATTCGATATCCTCACTATCTTCCCGGAACTGTTTAAGAGCTTCAGCAATGAAGCTCTTATTGCACGTGCGTCCGCCAAGGGGATCATCTCTATCAATCCGCATTTCCTCCGCGACTCCGGAGAAGGTCCTCATCGCAAAGTTGATGACCGACCGTACGGAGGTGGTGTCGGCATGGTGCTCATGCCAGCTCCGATTGCATCGGAGCTGGCTAAATTGAAAGTGAAAAAATCAAAATGCAAAATAATAGTATTTTCTGCAAAGGGGAAAAAATTCGATCAAGCAACCGCACGTCGCTACGCCAAACTGGATCAGCTGGTCATGATTTGCGGTCGCTACGAAGGCATCGACGAACGTGTCGCGCAGTACCTGGCCGATGAGGAAGTCTCAATCGGTGAGTACGTCCTCTTTGGCGGGGAAGTCCCCGCAATGGTCGTCATTGAAGCCGTCACCCGCCTCCTCCCCGGCGCGGTCGGCAAAGAGGAATCCATCTTGAATGAGAGTTTTTCTGACGTTACACATCTTGAGCATCCGCACTATACGAGACCAGAGATCTTTCAAAAGCACAAAGTCCCACCCGTGTTACTCTCTGGAAATCATGCTAAAATTAAAGAATGGCGAAGAAAGAAGTCAAAATCAAAATGATACCCTTCTCGGAATTCAAAAGAAAAGCATTAAAAGATCCTGAGATCAAAAAGGCTTACGATGACCTCCAGCCGGAGTATGATTTGATTGCTTCGAAGATTCAAAAACGAATAGATAAAGAAAACGCCGCCCACGCGCTTGATGCAAAAATCTGGATTTCTATTACGCCGTAACAGATACGCTTATGCACAACCCCCTCTTGCCCCCTGTATCCTCTTCTTAGTCTTCTTCAGATTTGAGAAAATGGAATGGAG
>CAYHEP010000030.1:0-10386 GCA_964355775.1 uncultured Candidatus Saccharibacteria bacterium
TGCGGAATAATATAATTTTTAATTTATGTCTGACGAAGAAAAAGTTTGCTACAAGTGCGAGGGGAGTACCAGCGGATATATTTGCGGTCGATGCAAGGAGACGTTCAGTTCGTATGAAAAGTACCATACGCACACGTTTGATTCACACCACATTTGCTACGTGTTACCCAGATGTTCAGGGTGCGGACGCGCCGATATAAAATGCGACTGTTCCGGATAAAGCCACTGTGCATATCTTTTTTGCAGGCTTTGATACAATAGAGATAGCAGTATTATTAGGTTAAAAAATAGATTGGAGGTGGCTTATGAAAGGCAAAGGATTACATATGTTGACTTGGATCCTCTTAGTTGTTGGAGGATTGAATGCCGGACTTTCTGTTTTGGGATTGGACGTGCTCGGATATTTGGGAAGCGCATTGTACCAAATTATCTACGTTCTCGTCGGACTTTCTGCTCTCTACGAACTTTTGACGCACAAAAAGAATTGCAAGATGTGCGGTATGGGTATGGGACAGACGATGTAAATCAAAAGAGGGACCTTTTCTTTCAAGAGCTTCAGTGCTAGCCTTAAAGGCATGAATCCCGTTAGAAAGTATCATATGCCACAGTGTAGACTGAGGAATATGCATGTACTGTTTATTCGGGACTTTCTAACGGGATGAAAAGAAATTACGGTCCCTTTTTGATTATGATAGCCGCCTCGCTATGGGCGGTGGATGCACTGTTGCGCGGTACGCTCATCAAGACTATCCCTCCGGGGATGATTGTGTTTCTCGAGCACCTCATCGGATTTTTGATATTGAGCCCGCTTTTTTTAAAATACATTCCTAAGTTTAAAAAACTGGTCGCCCGCGATTGGGCGATTCTTATAGGGCTGACGGTTGTATCCAGCGCGTTGGGCACGTTTCTGTTTACTCAAGCCCTCGCAAAGAGCTTCGCGCTCTACGACTTTGCGACTCCCGTCCTGCTCCTAAAACTTCAGCCGATTTTTGTGATCATACTTGCGGCGGCATTTCTCAAAGAGAAGATTACATTTCGATTTTTGTCGCTGGTGCCTATAGCACTCATCGGAAGCTACATGATCAGTTTTGGGACTGCCGGCATTGATTTGACGCTTACCAATCGCGAGGTAGTGTATCTGTTGTCCATCGGAGCAACGCTGTGTTGGGGCGGGGGAACGATCTTGAGCAAAGCGATTTTGAAAAAACTTACCTTTAGCGAGGCGACTGTGATGCGCTATGCGCTAGCCGTGCCGATCACGCTGATCTTTGCCTTTGTCGTCCAGCAGACGTATCCGATCGCACAGCTCCACTCCGGACAACTTTTGCGCATTTTGATCATCGCGCTTACCACCGGTGCCGGCGCAATTTTTATCTACTACAAAGGCTTGCAGACCACCGAAGCAAAAGTTTCCACGATTGCCGAGCTTGCGTATCCTATCATCAGCATCTTGATTGCCATCACCGCGCTTAACCCATACGGTGCGCCCCAGCATTTGAGTCTTGCAAATATCTTTGGTATCGTGCTGTTGCTCATCGCTATGCTTATCATCAGTTTTGACCATTATGCCTACACCAAATCTCAAAGCGCTCTTGCAGAGCATTGACGCTCTTCCTCCCAAGCATTTTCAAAAGCTCATCGGCATTGATGGTCTTGGCGCGTCGGGAAAAACAACGGTTGCAAATCAACTAGCCGAGCTTCACTCTGGCGTGACTATTATTCATACGGATGAGTTCTACAAGCCCAAGCATGGGCGCAGTCCGGTACTCGGCGTGGTACCGGGTCAGGTTATCTCGCCCGATTTTGACTGGGATCGGCTCGATGCGCAGGTGTTTCAGCCGATTCTCCGAGGGCTTTTGGTAAAGTATCAAAACTACGACTGGCGGGCTGACACGTGGGGAGATTGGATCGAAATTCCACCCGGCAGTTGGATCATCATCGTCGGTGTGTATGCATTGCAGTCTAGGTTTTTCCCGTATTACGACTACACCATCTGGTGCGAGCTGTCACGTGAGGAACGTATTAGGCGTATGACCGAGCGCGAAGGTCGAGGCATTGCCGAGATATGGCAACAAAAATGGCTCCCGCGAGAGGAAAATTATTTGGCGGTTGATGCTCCCGACAAACGAGCGAGCATAGTCTTGACGAGCTAGTCGCCGGTGCTAGAATAGGATAATCACATGTCAAAGAAAATAATCAAAAAGAAAAAGAAAAGCATGACCGTTGACGATCTAGCTTTGATGATCCAGCGCAATGTTGCGATGAAAGAAGACTTGAAAGATATGGCTACGAAAGCCTACGTTAAAGAAACCATCAAGGAAGCTATCGAAAACGCCGTCCAGCCTTTGGCAACGAAAGTAGACCTCTCTGAATATGCCAAGAAATCCGATCTTGAAAAGCTTTCGACAAAAGAGGATTTTGTACGCCTTGAGGCAAAAATCGACGGTCTGGTCATGCGAGAAATCACTCCGCTCAAAGAGCGAGTCTCAAAACTCGAAAAGCACACAAAGTTTGTGAATGCTTGACATACGATCTAGCTCATGTATACTGAACACATCATGAAATTGACGACCAGCAACAGCAGTATCATTACCTATTCCTCGCCGAGGCTCGGGTAGTTTTTGCTGAAAACCAGAAACTAAAACCCCCGCCTTGGCGGGGGTTTTTCGTTGAGACAATTACCAATGACGCACCGAGGAAGATTCCTGCGGGGATCCTTCATGGAACAGGTCGCGTCATTGGCTTTTCCATGCAAGGGTCCCCTCACGAGTCCTTCTAAATCCGCGGAAGGGCTTTTTTTGTTCAAGCGGGAAAAAGGAGACCAAATGGCACCCTATCTGGAAAGGCAGCTGCAAGACCAGAGGGATTGGGGGCGTTCCGTTGAACGCCTCACACGGCATCTTCAGGAGAGGGAGTGGAGTGATCAGAGGGATTGGGACCGTTCCCAAGAGCGACTTCCGTATTATCGCCGGACGCCTTACGGAGCATCATGGTGGATGGAATGATCTTCGGACCCCACCAAAACGTCACGCGCGAGCAGATCCTCTCGACCGGATACGGCAACCTCACGACGTTCTGTGATACGATGGGTGAGTGTGAGGTGATCGGCGAGAAGTTCGTCTGCCAGGACTGCGGACAGTTCTGGAGGGTGGAGAGCAACCCGCCCGCGGAGTGCAAGCCGAAGTAGACTGAGCGGTTTAGACTGAGCGGTTTCACCGCTCAGTAAAGTTCCAAGCGCCTGTTCTACCATTCAAGAAAGGAGGTGAACGGGCGTAAATTAAAAACCCTCTCGTATGAGAGGGTTTTTAATTTAGAGAGAAGCATGGGCTTTTTGCACGATCTTGGCGAAGATGTCGGGCTGATTAGCGGCGAGGTCGGAGAGGATTTTGCGGTCCAGATCAATGTGGGCTTTTTTGAGGCCGTTGATGAATTTGCTATAGGAAAGACCATTGAGGACGGAACCGGCGCCGATCTTGATTTGCCAGAGACGGCGGGCGTAGCCTTTTTTCTTTCGGCGGTCTTTAAATTGAAAACTCCACGCATGCAGGAGCGCTTCTTTGGCGGCGCGGTACTTGTGCTTGCGGCCCCACATAAACCCTTTCGCATGCTTGAGTAGGTTTTTGCGACGCTTGTTTGCTTGTGTTCCTCGTTTTACGCGTGGCATGGTTAATTAGTCGTTGCTCCGGAATAGGGCATCATATTGTCTATATCGCGGTGGTTGGCTTTGCTCAAGGATGACATCCCGCGTTTGCGCTGGCGTTCACTGCCGGTTGATTTTGCATTAAAATGTCCGTTGTTCACCGGACGGCGCATCAGCTTGCCTTTGCCGGAGACTTTGAAACGTTTAGACGCTGATTTTGATGTTTTGAGCTTCGGCATGTTATTTGGCTGTTTTAGCAGGTTTGATCAATGTCCCGATGCCTCCGGGAAAGCTCTTGATAAAACCCTCCATTTCAAACGGTTCGCTTATGATTTTGATAAACTGTTCGAGCTTGGCGCGTCCCAACGGGACCATACCTTTTTCACGTCCGCGAAGTTTCATTTCGACTTTTACACGATGACCCTTTTTGAGAAACTTATCGGCTTGGCTGGCGCGGACCCCCATGTCATGAGCTTCGGTCCGAAATCCAATCTGTACCGTCTTTACCTCTTGCGCCGCCGACTTTCCCCCGCCACGCTTTTCTTGGCGCTCTTTTTGATACATGAATTTGCCGTAATCGAGGATTTTCACCAAGGGAGGTGTGGCTTGCGGACCTACTTCCACCACATCCATCGCGTGTTTTTCGGCAATTTTCAATGCTTCATGCATCGGCATAACGCCGAGTTTTTCGCCTTCCGGACCGATGACCTGCACTTCAGGCACGCGGATTTGATTGTTCAAACGGAGACGACGCTCGAAAGGTTTTTGCATCCCGTTAGAAGCAATAACAGTGACCCCAACGGTCAAACTGTCGGTACTCGATTATCTTTATATCATACATAGGTATTGTTTACAAACCCGATAGGGTTGCTTCTAACGGGATGCATGAGCGTGCTTATAGTAACATCTCTTGGGCTTTTTGCAAGGCCTCGGGGGTGCCGATGGGAATCCAGCGCGAAGCCTCTTCTGTGTAGACCGGATATTTATGAGCCAGCTTTTGAACCATTGTAGTCAGATAATATTCTCCGCTGGAATGAGCGTCCGGCTCAAAATCAAACACACGCTCATCTAGTACCATGATATTGGTATTGGCAATGTTTGATATGAACGTTTCCGGTTTTTCAACGAAGTTTTTCACGGTGTTGTCCTTGTTGAGTTCCAAAATGCCCCATTTTTGCCAGTCCTCACGAAATGTAGTTACGATACAAAGATCATGGCGCAAAGCCCGCTCCAGTGTTTCCCGGTTGATCAGATCATCCGCATTCAAAAACAAAAATTTTCCGGGTCGAAGATGCGGTTTGCACAACTGCAAAGCGCGCGCCGTACCGGTTTTTTCCAATTGCCAAACATACGTGATTTTTTTCCCGTTGAACGTATCTCCAAACCGATCAATAATCTGCTGTCCAAGATAGCCTATGACAATAATCACATCATCGACAACGTCGGGTAATACTTCCAGTATATGTTGGAGGATAGACTTGCCGCCGACTTCCAAAAGCGGTTTCGGAGTAGAGATGGTGAGTGGCCGCATGCGTACACCTTCGCCTGCTGCTGGTATGACTGCTTGCATCCCGTTAGAAGCAATAACAGTCACTCTTACGAGTGTACCGTTGATGCTTGGTTATTTGAGTTATACACATACTTCGTACATTAACCCGCTAGGGTTGCTTCTAACGGGATTGCATCCCGTTAGAAGCAATAACAGTCACTCTTACGAGTGTACCGTTGATGCTTGGTTATTTGAGTTATACACATACTTCGTACATTAACCCGCTAGGGTTGCTTCTAACGGGATTGAATGATTTTCCAATCATAGTAAACTATACGTATGTATGCAAGAGATTTGATGACCAAGGACGTTACGACCGTTGCTCCGGAAGACTCTATTCTCAAAGTTGCCCAGATCATGTTTGAGCACAACTGGGACGGAATTCCCGTCGTGACCTCCGATGGTACGCTGGCTGGCATCATCACCCAGTATGATCTTGTCACCAAAGGCGCCAATATCCATTTGCCGACTTTTTTGAAACTCATGGGTGATTTGCCTGTGTATAAAAAAGACAAGAGTATACTCAAGCCGGAACTTCAAAAAATCGTTACCCTGACAGTGAAAGACCTGATGAATACTGAGCCGTTAACAGTCCGCGAAAGCGCGACTTTGGAGGATGTAGCAAATCAATTCGCAGAGCATCATCGGGTCAATCCGATTCCCGTGGTCAATGGCGAAAGCCGTCTGGTCGGCATTATCAGCCGTTTTGATTTGATCAAGCTCTATGCGGGAGCCCAATCTACCGCAGATGCGATCAACAAGGAAACTTCGGTTGACAAGAAAGTGGATTTATTCGTGAAAGGTTTCGAAAAAAACTTCCTTGTGGTGTCAAAACGCACGCCGTTTTTCTGGAAAGTCGTCAGTGTGTTGTTTGTCATTGTCGGGTTTATCATCGCGATGGCGTTTATTATCCACATCGAGGTTAGGAATTGACCATGAATCGGGGTATACTGTAAGAACATGCAAAAGCAAAAAACTATACTCATTGTCGTGGTTACGCTGGCCATCGTAGGAGCGTTGACCGCTTTTTGGGCGCTGTACTTGCGCCACACTCCACTGTATGTGAGTTTATTTAAGACGGAAGCCGCACAGCAAACCCGATCGTGTGCCGATAGGACGACACTTACGCAAGACGAAATGTATTCCGCGTGGCGCGATGGATTTTTCGATATTACGATGCACCCGGAGGCAGGATCAATCGACGTAAACAACAAGACCGAATGTGCCGGACCGATTTCGGTAGTCATCATGCAAGCCAACGGAGCTTGGGATGCCCAGCATCAACAATATTTCAGCGGTCAGTACAAGCTTGTTGCGGCTCATACTTCGCAAACACTCACTGCAACAAAGCCGACATGCAATTATCAGATAGATGTTTTGTATGGCGCCGATTCGTCAAAGATTTATGCTGGTGCGTATTTGGCTGGTCCTTTGGGCAAGCAAGTGACGCTGCCGGGTGGTTTTTGCACGGCCGCTCCTCCACCTGTCGTAACTTGCAATGATGCGGTTGCTATTACCCGCGCGGATGCGGCGAGGTTTTTGGTGCAAAAGTTGCCTCTTACAATCAATACAAACGGAGGACCGCACTTTGGAGATGTAGCAATATCGCATCCTGATTATGCTTCGATTGAAACGGTTTACAATAGGGGTTTGACTGCAGGATGTAGCGCTGGTCCCCTCAACTACTGTCCGTCCGCTCCTGCTACAAGAGGTCAGTACGCGACTTTTGTAGTAAAAGCAAAAGGCCTGATTCTTATCAAGCCTGCCACTCCGTCATTTCTTGACGTTCAAAAGACACATTCCTTTTATGAGTATATTGAAACTGCGAAAGCCGCAGGACTTGTTGCCGGATATACTGACGGTACTTTCAAACCGGATCAAACAATTTTTGCAACTGAAGCTTGTGCAATGACTTCAAGACAAGTTAGTCCAACACCTACGCCAACTGCGACACCGACTTCCACTCCAACTCCAACAGCCACAACGATATCAGGAAATCCCAATATAGATCTCGTAAAGTTCGCCAGCCCAACCGATTTGCCGGCTGGCGGTGGTACGGTCACCTATTCATATACCGTCACGAATCAAGGTGATGTCGCGCTCTCCGATGTTTCGCTGTCTGACAACAAATGCGGACTGATCGAATTTTTGGGAGGAGATACAAACAATGACCGCAGTTTGCAGGTCAGTGAAACATGGACGTATCAGTGTATCGCTGTCATCAGCGCTACGACAACGAATGTTGGCACGGTGACTGCAAAGTACAATACATCTACGGTGAGCAGTACCGATGAGGCGGAGGTCACGGTTGCGGGTAGTCAGACCCCTGTGCCGGTATTGGGTATCACCATTGAGAAGCTCGGACAGGATCTTACTCGGCAAGAGAATACTCCGAAAAATCGTATTGATGGAAGTCCAAACGATGTGCTTCGTTTTTCACTTTCGGTTGGATCAAATGCAAACGTTCGATTGGACAACGTGATTGTTCGAGACGTACTCCCGTCGCAACTTACCTATTTGCCGGGGACGACGCAGGTCAATGGAGGCGCACAAGCAGACGGTATTATCGGTGATGGAATCAATATTGGCGGACTGAATCCTGACCAAAGGGCTGTTGTGACTTTCCAAGTAAAAGTCGCCGCCACGGACTCATTTCAAACCGGCACCACGGTTATGATCAATTCCGGTTTAGCCCGCGCAGATGGAGTCAATGAGCAAGAAGCGAAACTCCCCGTGTATATTACAAAAAATGTCCTTGTGCCAGTAGGGCAGGTGCAAACCGGAGTTGATGGAGTGACATTGACGCTTTTGACCAGTCTTATACTTACGTTTGGCTACCATGTTACTACATCAGGATTGTCATTTCTCAAAGGGACGATGCCGATCGCATCGGGAACAAAGGCATTGCTTCCGAGCAAAGGTATGCTGGCATCGATCGCTATCATGCTGATCCTTCTTGCAGGATCGCTTGGACTTTCCAAAACACTCAAAGAATCCCGCGTGGCCACAATTGAAATCCCAAATCCCGTTGTACATACCGCCAACGGCTCGTACTTGAGCATCATCGGACTACAATTCAGATTCAAATAGATTGGTGGACCTGAGGGGTTACGATCCCCTTGCCTCGTCTATGCCATAGACGCGCTCTACCAATTGAGCTACAGGCCCCTCTTTTTGCATTGAAAATATAGCACGAAACTGCTAGATTGAGAAGTACGCCATTGTAGCCCTCGTAGTTAAATGGATTATAACAGTCCCGTCCTAAGGGATAGTTGGCTGTTCGATTCAGCCCGAGGGCACCGTCATGCTAACCATCCATAGAAATATTGTCGGGATCGTGGTGCTGTCCAAAGACGGGAAAATTTTGCACGGCATGCAGGATCCAAAGACCAGCGTGCATCCAGGATGTTGGATTATCCCCGGCGGCGGGATGGATGACGGCGAAACAAAAGAAGACGCAATAATCCGCGAGCTGAAAGAGGAAACCGGTCTGGATATTTTCGGGTACAAGCTCGAATTCCTCGGAGACAAACGCACGGCTGTTTTTGAAAAGACATTGCGTTCAACAGGAGAAAGAGTGCTGTGTGACATGACGTTTTTCGACTTTCGGGTCAGTATCCCTTTGCTCGCCAAAGACATACCGATTTATCCGTCCGACGATCTGCTAGAATGCAAGTGGATCGACATCAAAGAATTAAAGAATTTCAAACTCCCATCGCCTTCGATAGAATTATTTAAGCAATTTGGGTATTTGCCATGAAAAAAGATAGGGAGAACAATAATTCGCAAATTGTCATATATAAAGACCAACACGGTAATGTCAAAATTGACGTTCGGTTTTATGGTGATACGGTGTGGTTGACTCAAGATGCGATAGCGTCTCTGTACGATAAGGGACGATCTACTATTGCCGAGCATATTCAGAATATTTTTAAGGAACGAGAATTGAATCTAGATTCAGTATGTCGGGAATTCCGACGAACTGGAGCTGACGGCAAGGAATACCTTGTAAAATTTTACAATCTGGATTCGATTATCGCTGTGGGATATAGGGTAAAATCCCCACAAGGCACCGCCTTTCGCATATGGGCAACCGAACGACTTTCGGAATATATCGTCAAGGGATTTGTTATAGATAGCGAGCGGCTCAAAAATCCAGATTTGCCTTTTGATTATTTTAAGGAGCTTGAGCGTACTATTGCTGACATTCGTACGAGTGAGAAGAGATTTTATCGGAAGATAACCGATATTTATGCAACGAGTGTTGACTACGACCCAACCAATGATCAAAGTATTTTGTTTTTTAAAACAGTGCAAAATAAAGTTCATTATGCTGTCACGGGCAATACTGCGGCGGAAATAGTTGTTGAACGCATCGGTAGTAGTAAAAAGAATTTAGGACTTACAAATTTTAGAGGAGCGAAACCGACCAAGGAGGAAGTGGCAATAGCAAAGAATTATTACAATTCGGAGGAGTTGGCACAGCTTAATGCCCTCGTAGAACAATATTTAGTATTTGCCACGGAGCAAGCCCGTCGCAGAGTGCCGATGACTATGAAAGACTGGATAAAAAAACTTCATGGTTTTTTGATCATTAATGATAGGAAGATATTGCAAGATGCAGGCAAAATCTCTCACGAATTAATGAAAGAAATCCCAGAAAAGAAATTTAATGAGTACAAACGAATAGAAGCGAAACAAGATATAGATTTTGATGAGGTGGCGCTAAAAGCGATTAGGAGTTTAAAGGGAAAGCGCAAAAAAACGAAATGACCATCCCTGACGAAGTAAAAAAAATCATCGAAGCGCTCAATGAAGCGGGATTTGAGGCGTATATCGTCGGCGGATGCGTGCGGGACCTTATCATGGGCAAAACGCCCAAAGACTGGGACGTGACGACCGATGCAAAACCAGAACAAATCCAGAAGCTTTTTCCTGATAGTTTTTATGAAAATGAATTTGGTACAGTCGGTGTGAAAAGCGAAATCGGAGTTATTGAGGTTACTACCTACAGAAGCGAAACCGGGTATTCTGATAAACGCAGACCTGATGAAATAAAATTTGTCAGTACGCTTGATGAGGATCTCCAACGCCGTGATTTTACCATGAATGCAATCGCCCTTCGACCAGGCTCAGGGCAAGCCATGGATGAAATCATTGATCCGTATGGCGGACAGGAAGATATCAAAAATAAAAT
>CAYHEP010000031.1:0-9810 GCA_964355775.1 uncultured Candidatus Saccharibacteria bacterium
AAATAATTTCTTCAAATCCACGCTCCTTTGCCATGGCGATAATCGGCAAAACTCCAGTAAGTTTTCTGACCATACCATCAAGGGATAGTTCGCCAATAATGAGTCGTTTTGCAGATTTGAATGCAATTTGTTTTGTTGCGAGAAGATATCCCAAAGCAATGGGAACATCAAAGCCAGATCCTTCTTTTCGCACATCTGCAGGAGCAAGATTGACAATAATGCGTTGATTTTTTTGTTTTGGCGCAACAAAACCACTGTTTTTTATTGCAGAGGCAATTCGATCCTTTGATTCTTCTACGGTTTTATCCGGAAGTCCGACAATGTTAAAAAAATGAAGACCCGGAGTGGCATCAACTTCTACTTCCACTGGAAATGCCGTTAAACCGATTGTAGCCCCTGAAAAGACGCGAATAGAGGGCATTAGCTAATGTTTGATTTTTGAGCGCACTGAAAACAGTGTTCCACGATCAGCATCGCTTCAATACGCTTTTCTTCAATGGGGGACTTGCAATTACTGCATATGCCATAGGTTCCCTGTGCGAGCTTGGATAGGGTCGAATCAATCTCCTTGAGACGCAGTTCAAGATTTTGTTCTACAGCCCGACGCTCCTCAAAATTGGTGACGTCTTGAGCTTTTTCATCGAGCGTATCGGAGATGCCGTTTTCGTCATACTGATTTGCAGTCCAATCGCCCTTGATTGCGGGATTACGTTTAGCAATAAGCTCAAGTTGAGCCTCAATTTTGGCACGTTCTTCGAGGAGTGTCTTTTTGAGTTGTATTGCTTGTTGTGGATCCATGATGCATTAAGGCTGTCTTTGTTGGACGCGATCGATGATGGCAAACATGTGATCTTTGGTACTTGTTACCACCAGATATGAACTGCCGTTTGGCAATGTGACGATTGCGTAGTCTACGGTAGTGGCTGAATCAGGAAAATTACGATAATGCACCAGCGTATTTTGATAGGTGCTGCTTGAGAATGTCGGTGAAGACGAACGAGATATGTTGATGCTTAAAAATGTCTTGAGATCTTTCGGCATGGTCGCCTCCCACGCAGTCAATGCAGTCTGGGCAGTTGCCGGATCCATGATTTTTACGGCAAAACCTCTGCTTTTTGATCCATTCACCTTGCCAAAGATACTCACGAAGAAATTTTCGTTGCGATCGAGTGTATTCAAGACAGCAGGTGGAATTTGAATTCCCAAATCCTGCACAAACGCAGGTCCCGTCATCAGCATTTGCAGTTCGCCCGGAGCGGTCAAGGCTTGACTGATCGCCGTATTGAGATCAACTCGTGCTTGTGTAGGATTGCCCGATGTATACGATATGCTTTTTGTCGGAGTGAATAGTTCATTGAATCCGGCTGGTGGCGGAGTTGGCGTCGAAATCGGTGTTGAAGTACTAGTTGGAGTTTCGGTTGGGGCAGGCTCCGAAGATCCTCCCGAAGCCAAAATGATAATTAGTATTATAACGACAATAACACACAGGACGCCGATAATCAGCCACTTTCTACTGCTTCCTGGGGCAGTTTCAGGAATATTGACTGCAGAAGACGCAGGCGACAACGGCGTTCCGGGCCGTGGCGGGATAGAAATCGAAGGTGTCAACGGACGTGGTGGCATTGTCGGAGCTGGAGGCGTCAGAGGAACGGGAGGCTTTGGGCGAGCGGCACTATTCACATCGCCATCCATCGTACGGACATTTGCTCGAAAACTGGGCGCAGGGGAAGTTTGTTGGGGAGCTGGCGATGGCGTCACGTTTGACAGATTAGCATCTTTAAAAACTAATCCTTGAGGCGGTGCCGTAGGCTTTGGAGGTTCCGGTGGAAGTAGCGGAGCAGGATTGGTGATTCCCGGACGAATTGGCGGTGTTGATGGTGGCGTTGGAGATGACTGAGGTGTCGTTTGATCTGCCATAGAAAAAAATATTATTTTTTCATTGTCAGATTTATTCTACCATAGTCGTCAATATTTTTCACACGAACGTGGATAACTTGTCCAACCTTCAAAACATCAGAAGGCTTTCTAAGGCGTTCTTCGGAGGCGATTTCGCTTACATGCACGAGGCCGTCTTTGCCGGGCAGGTACTCTACCATTGCTCCAAAATCCAGCAATCTGGTAACCCGAGCCTCAAATTCGTCGCCCGGTTTTGCCTCGTACGTAATCGTTCGGATAAGTTTTTTCGCCTCTTCCATAGCGGTAGGATTGTCGGAAGTGATAAAGACAAGACCGCTGTCGTCGATGTCGATTGCAACACCGGTTTGGTCAATGATTTTATTAATGACTTTGCCTCCCGGGCCGATCAAAGCACCGATTTTTTCAGGATTGATTTCGATGGTGGCAACTCGAGGTGCGTGCACGGACAGTTCAGTACGCGGAGCGCTGATTGCTTTTTCCATACTTGCGAGAATTTCCAGACGGGCTTTTTTCGCTTGCGCGAGAGTCTTTACCAGTACTTCCTCGGTGATGCCATCAATTTTTACATCCATTTGCATGGCGGTGATGCCATCTTTGGTACCAGCAACTTTCATGTCCATGTCACCATGGTGATCCTCGGGACCTTGAATGTCGGTGAGGATCTTGAATTTTTCTCCTTTGTCGTCAAACATAAGTCCCATCGCGATGCCGGCCGCAGGTCCTTTGATGGGAACGCCGCCGTCCATCATGGCCAAAATCGATCCGCAGACTGATGCCATCGAAGATGAACCGTTTGAGGACAAGATTTCAGATACAACTCGGATCGTATAGGGAAACTTTTCCTTGGGAGGCAGGAGAGGCTCCATGGCGCGTTCAGCGAGGTATCCATGTCCGAGTTCGCGTCGCTTTGGAGCGCCAAGACGCCCGACTTCGCCAACAGACCATGGCGGGAAAACATAGTGGTGCATGAAGCGCTTTTTGGTCAGCGCGATCTCCATGGTTTCGATCCACTGTTCCATCCCCGGAGCGGCAAGCGTGAGGATTGAAAGTGCTTGGGTCGTACCGCGGTTGAACAGTCCGGAGCCATGCGAATAGGGGAGTACGGCGACTTCCGAACTCAATGCACGAAGCTCATCGGTCTTGCGACCATCGGGGCGCTTTTCGGATTCCAAAATATTTTTATGGACGATACGGTCGATTTCCTCTTCAAAGACCGCTTTCGCTTCTTCGAGATTTTCAGGTTTGACGAGCTCTTTGAGCTCAAGAGAAATGCGACGAAGACCTTCTACGTATGCCATTTTGTGTGGCGTATAGAGTACCTCTTCGAGTTTTGGCGATACAAAATCACGTACCAGCTTGCTGAGCTCTTCATCGCGGGTTGCTACGCTCAATGCGCGCTTTGGTGTTGCAACTTCGGAGGCGATTTCCTGCTGGAATTTAATAAATGCTTTTGATTCCTCAAAACCAGCCACGATTGCGGCTGCAATGTCTGCTTCTGGCACGATGTTTGCACCGACCTCGATCATGTTCATCTTGTCGGCGGTGCCGGCGATAACCACATCAAAGTCGCTTTTCGCACGTTCGGCATAGGTGGGATTAAATACCAGCTTGCCATCGACGCGCCCTACGCGTACGCCGGCCACAGGACCCTCAAATGGAATATCGGAAATCATGAGTGCCAATGATGCTCCAAAAAGCGCCAAGATATCGGTGTCGTTTACGCCGTCAAACGAGAGGACCGTGGTAACCACCTGAATATCGTTGCGGATATTGGGATTAAAACGGGGGCGTAGGGTACGGTCAATAAGGCGTCCAGCGAGAATCGCTTCATCGGAAGGCCTGCCTTCGCGCTTGATCCACTTACTGCCTTTGATTTTACCTGCCGCATAATACCGTTCCTCGTAGTCTACCGTGAGTGGAAAATAGTTGGCTTGCGAAACATTGGGCGACATGACGACTGTCACAAGTACCGCGCTTTCGCCATACTGCACAAAACAAGAACCGTTGGCTTGCTGAGCCAACTTGCCGAGCTCAACTTTCAAGGTCTTGCCCGCGAACTCCCGCGTATAGGTTTTTACCTGCATACTGAACTACAAATAGAGACGAGTGCGAGTAGTCCCGCCAAAGGCGGGCAGGGATTCTGGCCAAAACATTCCTAAAATGCTTTGGCCAACGCCCCTTTTGCCCCTTACTTCTCGTCACGAATTTAATTTGTAAAATTATACTAAAACTAGCTTAGCATGTTTTCCTATAAGACGCCAGCTACTTCCCAAATGCCCTCAACAAAATCGCATTTGCTTGAAAGAGCGTGAGGGAATCGTCGGGGCCGAAGAGGCCGTTGCCGTAGCCGGAAACGAGACCGTTTTTGGAGGCGGTTTCGATGTACTGGTAAAACGGATGACCGATGGGGACGTCTTTAAATGTCGCTGTAGTAGGCTTTTCGAGGGTGTAGTTTTTGTCGCGTACCACAAAGGTCACAAATTGGGCGCGAGTGATAGTCGCGGTCGGGCAAAACACCCGTGTTCCACATCCGGAAGTTATGCCGGCGTTGAACATGGTTTCAACGTAGGGATAGTTTTGATCACTTGTTTTTACGTCGTCAAAATGTGGACCACCGCTCGTATTTAATGCACGCTTATCAAACGTAATGAGCAGTTGTCCGGCAGTAGCACGAGATATAGGAGCGCTTGCAACCGGTGGCGTACTTCCTCCCAAGACTTCTTTGAGTGCTGTATAGGCTGGTTTTGGAGCGTAGTTGGCATCAAACGGTAACGGAGATTTTGCAGATTTCCATGAGTATTTGTCCGTAAAGCCCCATGTGACAAATGCCGTGCACAGGCTATTGTGTGCGCACGCACTGGCCAATGTGCGATAGGTGGTAGCCTGTTGATCAAGCGTCGTGAGCGGGACATCCACTTCGGTAAACTGAACTTCGAATCCCGCGCCGGTAAACAGCGCCATATTGGTTTTGAGATTGGCAAGATTTGTCGTGGAACTTACGTGTCCCTGAAAACCAACTCCATCAATCCGGATACCGTCGCGCTTTAAACTCTTGAGTAAATTCGCAACCGCTTTTGCTTTTCCAATATTAGACTCCATGTTGTAGTCATTGTAAAAAAGCTTGACCGAAGGATCAGCATCATGAGCCCATTGAAACGCTTTACGAATATACGCGTCAGGCGTCGTACCGATCTTGGACCAAATCGAGGTACGAAGTGCGCCGTTATCAGAAAAAGCTTCGTTGACAACATCCCACGCTACCACACGGCCGGGATAGTTGGTTTTGTAGTACTGGACGACCGTGGTGATATGGTCTTTGAGGATAGTCTCAAGCTGTGCACTCGTGAAATTGCCCTGTGTGAGCCACGCGGGAAGCTGGTAGTACCATACTAGCGTATGCCCGCGGACCGTCATATTATTTTCTTTTGCAAACCGTACCAACGTATCCGCAGGAGCAAAGTTGTACGTGCCTTGCTGGGGATGGATAGTATCCCATTTCATCTCGTTTTCGGGCGTCAGCATGTTATACTCACGCTTTAGTGTCGTGCTATAGTTTGGTTCGGTCGCGCTGATTAGCGGTATATATTGTGCGGCTGTTCCGATGCCGAAATTTTTGGCGGATGCAAGCGCTCGCAAGGTGGTTTGTCCATTTGGAGCCGCTGCATCACTTTCCAAATATTTCAGTGAAATCTGGTTTCCCAGCGAAAAGAGTTGCGGAGCGATCAAAACAGCAAACAATCCGAGTCCGAATACAAGCAGTACCACCCCACGCAGTTTATTGTCTTCATCCATCATGAATTCATTATAGCAGAAATTTAGCGAATCAAAAACTTTTTTACGTCCGTTTCAAGATCGTGGAACACATCCACGGCTTCTTTGAGTTTGCCCGACGTACTTCGGCCAAAGGACATCGCTTCGACTTTCAAGCCTTTGTTGATTTTGAGGTATTCTACGAGAGGAATAAAATCGCCGTCACCTGACACGATCACCGCGACGTCTATTTTGTCGGCCAAAATCACGGCATCCATTGCCATGCCGACATCCCAGTCGGCTTTTTTGGCACCGCCGGCAAAGATTTGGAGGTCTTTTATCTTGATCTCATAACCTGATTTTTCAAGAGCTTCCACAAACGCCGTCTCGTCGCCGGCTTCAGTCTTGATGACGTAGACAAAGGCGCGGATCAGCTTGCGGGCACCGACGGACTCGTCGAGGATTTTTTTAAAATTTACCTTGGCGTGGTAGAGGTTTTTCGCCGTGTGGTACATGTTTTGAGCATCAACGAACACCCCCACTCGCTGGTGTTCGGATTCGGCACTTTTTGTCATAAGAGGTGTTCGTGGCATTTACGCGCGCAATCCGAGTTGTTTCGTCAGTTTGGCGTGGCGATCCGGACTCTGATGCTTCAAATAATCCAAGAGGCGTTTGCGCTTGGCGACCATTTTCAAAAGGCCCCTGCGCGAGCTGACATCTTTGACGTGTTTTTTCAAATGCTTGGCAAGACGCTCGATCTCCTGTGAAAAAATACCGATTTGCACTTCGGGCGAGCCGGTGTCGCCTTCATGGATGGCGTTGGCGGAGATAATTTTAGTTTTGATCTGTTTCGTAAGCACGGAGTTATAGTAGCACACGTTGAGAAAAATTGCAAATGAATGACAGCTGTTTTTTGGCAGTGACTTAGTATATACTTTCATTATGAATTTAGTAGATAAAAACAAGTATAAGTCTGATTTTAAAAGGGAACTTGATAAATTTTCTGAGAAACTTAAAAAATATGTTTCTACGGATAATGGCGATTGGACAATTAAGGGTTTCATAGACGTTTACAAGAATATTTACACAATTTCCTCTGATACGAAAATTGTTTCTAAAATCCTTGAAATTCACATCTTTCCTCAAATTCTACAATTTGCCGAAAGCATAGATTATAAGGTTGTGCTCGCCGAGAAACAAAATTGGTATCCAGATTTAACCTTTGTTCATAAAAAAAATGATGAAATAAAATTTGCCCTGGATATCAAAACAACTTTTCGCAGAAATCATAAAACCGCCGGTTTTACCTTGGGTAGTCACGGAGGCTACTTTAAGGAACGAGACAAGGAAAAAAATATTCAGTTTCCATATAATAAGTATTTAGGACATTACTGTTTGGGTGTAATTTATACAAGAATTGATTTTAAAGATGACCTCGGAGAAGTGGAAATATATCAAGTTAACGATCTCCAGGAAAAATCCGAAACGCATATTCGTGTAGTTGGTGAAAGAAGCGTAACGACAGTAAAAAATCTTATATCGATCTCATCCGTCATAAAAGATTTTGATTTTTTTGTTGCGGAAAAATGGAAAATTGCAAGCGACAAACAAGGTTCTGGTAATACAGCCAACATTGGCTCTATTGTGGATATCGGCGACCTGAAAATGGAAAATGGTATTTTTAGCAAGCTCGGAGAAGAGTGGTTCGATGAATACTGGATAAATTATGGCCTCGTAACTATGGTAAAGAATCACAAGTCAATAAAAATAAAAACACTTAAGGATTTCTTAAAATTTAAAGGAAGAGCAGATTTGTTGGAAAAAATTGTTTTTAAAACAGAAAAAAAGTGAAAATAATAATACCACCAATAAAAAGTCAGGGGATTAAAACTAAGCTAGTTCCTTGGATAATGGACGTTGCCCCGAAAACAAATGGAAAATGGATAGAGCCATTCCTCGGAACTGGTGTTGTTGCCTTTAATTCGGGGTATAAGAATGCAATCTTGAATGACACCAATCCGCATATAATTCATTTTTATGAGGCGTTGCAGGAAAAAACAATCACTGCTCGATTAATGAAACAATACCTTGAGTTTGAGGGGAAATTATTGAGTAAGGCCGACGATGATGGCTATGAGCATTATTTAAAAGTTAGAACACGTTTTAACAAAGACCATTCTCCGTTTGATTTCATTTTTCTTTCTAGAGCAGGTTTTAATGGAATGATGAGGTTCAACAAAAAAGGTCATTGGAATATTCCATTTTGTAAAAAACCGAATCGCTTTTCTCAAGCATACGTTACCAAGATTACCAATCAGGTTTTAGCTATTTCTCAAATAATAAAACCAAAACCAGACTGGATATTCTATAATAAATCATTTACAGACATTATTCCCCTTGCGACCGAAAATGATTTTATATATTGCGACCCACCATATTACGGTCGTTATGTTGATTATTTCAATGGTTGGACGAAACAAGACGAAGAACATTTGTTTGATTTACTAAGCAAAACAAAGGCTAAATTTATTCTTTCGACATGGCATCATAATGATTGGAGGAAAAATGAAATGATAGATAAGATTTGGAGCAGATTTAACATTGTAACAAGGGACCATTTCTATCATAATGGTCCAAATATTGAAAATCGAAGAACTATTGTTGAAGCACTTGTTTGTAATTTTGAGACAAACCAATTTAAACAGCATAATCATGGTGTTGCAGAAAAATCAACGATAAGACAGCCAACGTTTCAATATTTGTAATTCTGTCCATGGATATTACAAGACTCAAAGAACAGTTTTTGGAATACCTCGAAATCGAAAAAAACCGTTCCCCCAAGACGGTGGAGAATTACGACCACTATATCGGCCGCGTTTTAAAATTTTTGCAGGCGAAAACCCCGGCCGATCTCACAGAAGAGGGAATACGAAAATTTCGCATCGATTTGAATAGGCAGCCTTTTAAAAAAATTACGCAAAATTACCACATCATCGCTTTGCGGTCGTTTCTCAAATACCTTGCCAAACGAGACATCAAAGCGCTATCAGCAGACAAGCTCGAGCTTTCCAAACAAGAAGACCGTGAGGTCACGTTTCTCGACGACGACGAGTTGGAGAAGTTTTTGAAATCAGCCGAAGACCTACGGGATCGGGCGATTCTTGAGACACTGTTTTCGACGGGACTTCGCGTGTCCGAGCTTATCTCACTCAAGCGCAACGAGATTGATTTCAATCGTGGAGAGTTTACCGTGCGGGGGAAGGGGAGCAAATTGCGCATCGTGTTTCTCTCTGATACCGCCATCAAAGCGATTGAGGCATATTTGGAAAAGCGCACCGACATCGAACCGGAGCTTTTTTCCATCACGGTTCGTCAAGTCCAGCGTATCGTACGAAAATATGCCATCAAAGCGGGGATTGTAGGCAAAAGTGTCCATCCCCACACCTTGCGCCACAATTTTGCCACCGATCTCTTACGAAACGGCGCCGACATCCGCAGTGTCCAGGCCATGCTTGGCCACGCTTCTGTTACCACCACCCAAATCTACACGCATGTGACCGACAAACAGCTCCGTGAGGTGCATCAAAAGTTTCACGGAAAAAAATAACCCCGCCTTGGCGGGGTTGTAAAAGATGTATGCGCACAGCGTAGCCATAACTATTAGAATGTCAGCCGTTTTCGTGCAAAAGCGAAGCCGGAGCCTTGTTTTAGATACAACTCGAAATCGAGTGCTTTCTTCTTATCTTTGAAAGCGCAATACCAAACCAGTTCAAAAGGAGCTTTAGTTTTTGTGTAATCGGCCATATGCCAATTATGATTTTTAAGACGTTCTTTTAAATTTTCTGTAAATCCTGTATAAAAACTTTTATCTTTTTTACTTTGAAGGATATAAACGTAGTACATGAGTATAGTATAGCAGAGCCCTGCTTCGCTTAAAGCTACGCAGGACACTGCTGTCGCGAATTAAAAAATTCCCGAAAGGGAATTTTTTACAAGGCATTCTTTGTGTCCGCACCTAAGTGCGCGCACTGCGAAGCCTTGGCGAAGCAGTGGATCCGGGGAGAGTTGAACTCCCGTCTGAAGATTTAAATACACAAGCACTACACGCGTAGTCCGCTTTTTTACACTGGAAACCGATAAGCT
>CAYHEP010000032.1:0-9644 GCA_964355775.1 uncultured Candidatus Saccharibacteria bacterium
TTATTCAAGCTGTTCATTAATGTCTATTTTGGTTACGAATACCACTAATTACCTATTTCTTTAAACGCTCCAAGCGCCATATCCAAATGTTCCCTCGTATGCACCGCACTGATCTGTACGCGGATGCGGGCTTTGCCTTTGGGTACGACCGGATATGTAAACGCCCGCACGTAGATCCCCTTTTCATAAAGCGCATCAGCGACTTTGACGGTCTGTGCTTCGTCGGGAAAATAGATGGGCACAATTGCCGCATCCGCATCTCCGCCTACGGTATAGCCAAGCTTTGACATCCCTTTGCGAAAATATGCGACATTCTCTGCCAACTTGTGACGAAGTGGTAAGTATTTTTTATCAAAATGTTTCAACACATGCAATGCCGTATGAGCGACAGCTGGAATGAGCGTGTTGCTAAACAGATACGGGCGCGAGCGTTGGCGCAAATACTCAACGAGCCCCTTGCTACCAGCCGTAAATCCCCCGCCCGCGCCACCAAGGGCCTTGCCAAAAGTCGACGTCAAAATATCTATTTTATGATTTTCAATACTTCCCCGTCCGGTTTTGCCCAACACTCCCGATCCATGAGAGTCGTCTACCATGAGCAGGGCGCCGTATTTTTTGGCGAGTGCCGAAAGCTCTGTAAGCTTTGCCGTTTCTCCGTCCATGCTAAAAACACCATCGGTTACTACGAGCTTGCAACTTGAGCTTTTGGCTTCTAGGAGCTTAGCTTCTAGGTCAGAAATGTCAGAATGCTTGTATCGAAACCGTTCTGCTTTACACAGCCGGATTCCATCTATAATAGAAGCGTGGTTCAGTTCATCGCTGAACACCGCGTCACCTTCTTTGAGGATCGTTTCAAACAATCCAGCGTTTGCATCAAAACACGACGAGTACAAAATAGCGTCTTCAAAACCGAAAAACGTGGCGATTTCTTTTTCAAGTTCGATATGCACAGGGCTCGTCCCGCAGATAAACCGTACCGATGCCATGCCAAAGCCGTATTTCTCGAGTCCCTCTTTTGCCACTGCCACCATTTCATCGCTTCCGGCAAGACCCAAGTAGTTGTTTGCACAAAAATTTAAAAGTTTGCGACCATCGACTTCAATTTCCGCGCCCTGACGTGACGAGATCACTTTTGTGATCTTCAGCATCCCGGCGTCTTTTATTTCTTTGAGTTCTTGCTCGAACATTATTTTTTCAAATTTTTGAGCATTTCTTTTGTCATCTTTGCGAGATCAAACTCATGTTTCCATCCCCAGTCTTTTCTTGCTTGCGAATCATCGATGGATTGCGGCCATGAGTCGGCGATCTTCTGACGTGCGTCAGGTTTATAGGTAACGGCGCAGGAGATATGCTTATTGATTTCAGTGGCAAGTTTTTCCGGAGAAAAACTAATTGCAGAAAAGTTATAGCCTGTTCGCACGGTTAGCTTTTTTGCAGGAGCTTCCATCAGATCAATCGTGCCTCGTATCGCATCGTCTACGTACATCATCGGCAGTGAAGTTTTGGGACCCAGAAAGCATTCATACGAGCTTTTTTTCAGGGCATCAAAAAACATCGCGATTGAATACTCCGTGGTGCCATCAGACGGTTCAGTTTTGTAGGTGATCAAACCGGGATAGCGAAGACTACGCACATCCACGCCATATCGGAGAAAATAATACTGGCACAGTAATTCTCCGGCGATTTTTGCCACACCGTAAATAGTCGTTGGCTCAAGAATCGTATGCTGGGGCGTATGTTCGCGCGGTGTCGTAGGTCCAAAAGCGGCGATCGAGCTGGGCCAAAATACGCGCAATTTATGCTTGACCGCGAGATCCAAAATGTTTTTAAGTCCGCCCGCATTGACGCGCCATGAAAGATCGGGATTTTTTTCGCTTGCCACCGAAAGCATTCCTGCAAGATTGAAAACCGTGTCTATCTTGTACTGTTTGACTACGTTTTCAATTTCTTGAATGTTTGTAACATCAACTCGCACATCACCATCACGAACATCGCTTGCAACGACTTTTGCCACGCCCTTTTTCTTCAAAAGCGTCGGAACAAGCTCCGATCCAATTTGACCAAACGCTCCGGTAACAAGTATGTTTTTCATATCATGGCATTGGTGTTTCCTCAATAATCGGCGTCTCCTGTGGAACTGGATCAGGCGCAACCGTAGCCTCTGCATCGCATGATCCGGAAGTTTGTTTGAGTTGCCCGCCGGAAATTGTTACACAATACGGCTCATCGGTCAACTCATCGTACATAATGATGCCTTCGCGCACCTTGAGGAACTTGGTTTCAATAGAATCGGCAATAATCGCTTTTACCGATAGCACCGCATCTTTCAAATACCCAATGACAACATCAAGGGCACTGGTCTGCGGGGTATCCAACAAATTCGGACTACCAAACGATGCAAGCTGACCGTTCACATCCAGTTCATATCCCGCATAGTGCGGATTGATAAACAGCATTACACTCACATCCCCCCGCGATTGTTGCGCTGATGCCAAGGCAATACCTACTACACGGCCGGCGTGCGTTGCTTTCATCGCCATGCCCGGCGCCGATGATGATGTGAGATAATCCCCTTTCTTGATGTCACCGTTTTCGTATGAAATCTTCACGGGTACGCGTCCGCTAAGGGCAATCGGAACTTTTCCCTTTTCACGTTGCTGTGCAAAATCTCCCTGTCTTACGCTATTACCGATTAGAATGGCCGGTTTTGTGGAGACAATTCCAATGAGATTTTTGTCGTACACGGTGTTTGAACGCACAACTAGAAAATCAGTCTCATCTTCAACATTTATACTCACCAGCTCTCCTGCTAAAAGCGTATCATCGCTCGTCGGCATATCTTCTGCGTAGTCAATACAACCACCGGTAGGCGTATCGACGGCAGTACAGTTAGTGGTAGATCCATGACTGAACACAGCTTGACGAGCATCTAGCTCCCCGCCGGACGTAACACGAAATAAAATACGTCCCGTAGTATCGCGTATCTTAAAAATACTACCTGTAAATGAAGAAGAAACAGGAACCAAACCTTGAAAAAAATTGCCGGCGGTTAATGCGGTTGCTGAAATTGAAGCAATACCGTCTGAAGTACCAACACCAGTAGTACTGTCTAGAATCTCAAATCGCGCATCGTTCGGTATTACACCAATGCCTATGTTTCCAAAGCTATAGAGATTTCCCGAAACAGAGGCAACTCCGGCAAATGAGGCAGAACCGTCAATTTCCAAATCTCCATTAATTAAAACATCGTTCGAGGCTGATATGTAATTGCTGTGTCCGGTAGCACTTGTTCCGAATCTACTATATGCTACGCTCGCATACCCTCCGACTTGGATCGTATTGCCAGTTAAAAGATAGGAAGCGCTCGCGGTGCCCTGGACTTCCAATTTCGTAGTCGGAGAACTGGTACCAATACCGAATTGCCATGAGTTATCACGCATATAGATATCGTTGCTTGTGGATGCAAGAAATGCATTGTTGTTTAAATATTTCAGCATCTGGATGACGCTTCCCGTAGAAGATGCGGAAATACTTGATGAATCATATGATGTCGATGCCAAAGGATTAAAAATTTGCGCAAAAGTGAAGAACGTAGACGCAGGATTTGCGCTTGGAGAAAGCGAGCCTGCATTCACGGTCAAAAACACGAAGAGGATTGAAATCCCTACAACACTTGCGATTGAAGACAGTATGTTCTTGCGTTTAATCATGTCATGGAATAAGCGAAACCCCGGTCATCTCTGCCGGCTTCTCATATGATAACAGATTTAGTATGGTAGGCGCCATATCCACAAGGCTTCCGGCCGGGGTTTCATTGGCAAGGGTATCCAAGGAGGAATCATTTTCAACCTCCAAACCTTTTCCGCAAAAAACCGCCAAAACATTGTTTGACGAATGCTGTGTGTCCGGACCTCCTGTTGCGGGATCAATCAGCTCTTCGGCATTTCCATGATCACAGGTAATGACAAACGCGGTATCAGCCTGCTCGAATACCGCATCGGCGATTTCTTTAATACAGTGGTCAATAATTTTGAGTCCTTCAACGGTTGCATGAATATCGCCGGTATGCGCCATCATGTCCGCATTTGCAAAGTTGGCAATATACAAAGTAAACTCCTTGGAAATGCGCGAGACCAATTCTTCGGTGATTTTTTTTGCAGACATTTCCGGATGTTCGAGGTATTCTTTGCCATGTAGCTGGCGGGATGAAACAATGACCTGTTCCGTGCCATCATACGGATCAATGCGACCTCCGTTGAAAAAATTATTTATGTGCGCCTCTTTTTCTTTTTCGGCTACACGAAATTGCTTCAGATCGCGACGACTTATCTCTTTGCCAAGTGTGTGGTGAATATCAGGTGACTCGTAAGCTACTGCATGCACAGGAAGGTCATTGGCATATCGTGTCATTGTTACAACAAAGTGATTCGTGAATAGCGAAACAAGCTGTTTGGCGCGGTCATTGCGATAATTGAAAAAAATAACAGCGTCGCCCGAACTAATACGTGGCGTATCCTTGACAACTGCCGGAGGAATCTGATCATCGAAGATATTTTTCTGGTGCATATCACTCAAGTAAAAACTGGGTTCAAAAATTTCCGTACCCACTCCCTTCACCATGGCATCATATGCTTTCCGCGTCAGATCCAAATTTAAAACCCTGTCCATACCATACTTGCGACCGATAACCGTTGCGATTCGGGCATTCGCTTTTTTCAGCGCAGGATGCAAACGCTGGAGTGTGGCAAGTGACTCGGTGGGTCCTGCGTCCTCCCCATCTGTGATCATGTGCAGGTATACATGCTCGAGTTTTTCGCGTGCCGCAAATTCCAAAAGAGCGATGGCATGATCTTCATGGGCGTGGATTCCGCCGGGACTCGTACAGCCGATGATGTGGAGTTGAGATTTGTGTTTTTTTACATGAGCAACTGCATCGAGTAATGCTTTGTTTTTGAAAAATTCCCCGCTCTTGATATCGGCGTTAATGCGCGCCCAATCTTGTATTATGACTCTACCGGTGCCAATTGCCGAATGCCCCACTTCGGAGTTGCCGGGTTTCCCCCACGGAAGTCCAACGACTAAGCCTGAAGCGACAACACTGAACGATTTGTATGTTGCAACAAGCGAATTGAGAAACGGCATTTTCGCGATAGAAACAGGATTTTGCGAACTTGCCGGCGCTAGACCGAAACCGTCCAATATAATGAGCACAATTTTCTTAAAAGCGTTTTTCTTGATCATAGATTTAGTTTTTTTGCTATCCATCCGCGATCGGTGCTTAACGGCTCTTTGACGGTCCGAGGTGGATTGATATTCGCTGGGGTAAATACATTTAAATCATACGTGCCTTTTTCAGAGAGAAGGAAGTATCGTCCCTGATTGTCGGATACGGTAAACCCTTTGCGCTGATTTGATTTGTCATTGAGCGTGATCATGGAATACGGCACCGGTCCGCCATGGTCGCGGTCTACCACGAGTCCATACGGGCGCTGTTGCAGATCTCCGGCCCATACCAGCAAATTGAGTCCCGCAAACAATATCAACATTACAAGATTGATCAAGTTTGGATGCAGAATGTAGGTGAGCGGAACGGTCACCAAGGCGATCCAGAAAAACACACGTGATGCTTTTGCCAAAAAATTATGCAAACGGATAGACGGCAACTTTGTGACTGCGGTTGCAGTATCGGAAACGGGATCAAGAGGAATATCAAATTTAATCACTTCGTTCGGCTTCGCTTGCTGTAATCCGCCAAGGTACACTCGGGAATACAAAATCGTATCGGAAGATCCGGTAACAAGCTTTGATGGAAACTGAAATCCCTCGCGCGACGGAATAATCATGAACTCTCCCTCGTTCGCCAAGAAACCATATCTTCCCTCGCGATCGGTGATGCGCGTTTCCAAAACACGCATGTCTTTTCCTACAAGCTGTACACGTGCATACGACAATGGTTCCTTCGTGACAGAATTGTATACGGTTCCCCACGCGCGCGTTTTTTTCTTGATTCCGAAAAACACCAAAATATTTTTTAAGAAAAATTCAAGATAACTCAACCAGCTGACTCCGGAGCTTGCCAGCGATACTGCGCTCGCCGCGGCAGAAAGCGCCACCCCGGCGCCAGATAATACGGATACCGGGCGCGTTGTCTTTTTTATGATTGGCGCGATGGTTTTCACCAAAGGACTCGCCACATCGCTTACCGCATTGACAATTTTTTCAGCAATAGCTCCCGGCATTCCGGTCGGCTGATTGGCTGTGTGAGGATTCTGTGGCTCAACATTCTGTTGAGCCAGTTGCGAAGGAGGAGATGTTTTCGGGAATGTTTGCGAAGAAGTTTTCGGTTGCGTAGAACGAACGGGAACCGTAGCGGTGGGAGATTGTGGCTGAGGCGCGGGAGCAGGTGCTGGTGCTGGTCCGCCACCGCCACCTCCCGATGGAGGTCTCCACGACGTAGTAAGTTTAAAGTCCACCGTACCACATGTACTGGTATTGGAGCAACTGAAATTGATCCAACCGATGTTTTCTCCCCACGCGTAGCCTGTGATTTCACCGGTGCTTGTATTGATACTTGGTTCAGCGCCTTGGCTGGGATCGAAATTTATCCAACCCGCGTTTTCGCTCCATGCATAGCCATCCAATTGTCCACCGGTGGTATTAGTTACTTTGTAATTGACGGTCGCACAAGAACTCGTATTAGAACAATTCAGGCTTATCCAACCTATATTTTCTCCCCACGCGTAGCCGGTAAGTTCCGTGTCGCTCACCAGTACCGCACCTTCACCACTGCCAAAATCAATCCAGCCGATGTTTTCTCCCCACGCGTAGCGCGTTGTTGCTCCGCTAAAACTTCCCGTAGAAGCAAAAACGACTTGTATCACCAGTAAAAATTTAACAACTGCCCCCATTGCGTTTGGTAATTATGCACTTGGTAATTTGCAGTATGCTTCCACCGGAATTTGCAGTAATAGCGGAAGAGTCATACGATGTGCTCGCTAAAGGATTAAAAATATCGCTAAGCGTATGGAATGTTCCAGCAGGAGAAGAGCTTGGAGCCAATGATCCCGCTTGCACTTTTTGCAGGATAAAAACGACGGCCGAAGCGGATATTACCACTACAAACAAACGCCTTACCCAGCGTCGTACATCAATAGATTGCATATATCTAGTATACCATATATACTGAAGTAAATAACTAACTATTTTTATACATGGAAAACAATATGACGTGCCATTCGTGCGGACAGGAAAGTATGGGCGGAAGCAATTGCTGTGGACAGAGCCATCATCGGCACTTTTTGCTCCGCATGCTGTTGGGTATAGTAATCCTGATGATCGTCTTTTCTCTTGGCGTGAAGATTGGCGAGTTCAAAGGTATGTTTGAAAATGAAGGTTTTGGCAACCACCGCATGATGCGCTCGAACTACAATTACGACAACTCCTACCCAGCGGACTCCATGATGGGAACAGGAGCAAATCAATAGGGTTGAAAACTATCGAAGCGAAGATACCAAAAGAACAATGCTCGTCAGCACTGCGAAGAAACCAACGGTTTTGAGGAAAAACTTTACCGCGCCTTCTTTGTTGTCGGCAATGTACAGAACGGCTATACCTGCATTGTACAATGGTGATTTGGTCATACTATTATCTGTAATATCTTAAAGCCAGTTACTATTGTAACATCACGATACCTCTTTTTGCCAATCTAAACCCAACAAAATCAATCTTTTAAGTCTGGGGTCCATCCTTTCGTCGATGTACAGTTGTCGAGGAATAAGTTGGTCATTTTCAATATCATTGCTCTGTGCCGGCAGGATATATATATTGCCACTTTCCGGATGCGCCCCCAAAACAACTTTCATTCCTTCCATCCGAAATCTCCGGAGCAGTTCATCTATAGGAGTGGAGT
This sequence comes from uncultured Candidatus Saccharibacteria bacterium, assembly GCA_964355775.1. Lineage (GTDB taxonomy): Bacteria > Patescibacteriota > Minisyncoccia > 2-02-FULL-40-12 > IGHO2-01-FULL-4-A > JBBTSB01. Next base: position 7,910 of record CAYHEP010000032.1, read on the forward strand.
ATCCTGGATACGCCTCCTCGCCGGCTCTACGATTTTTGTAGACCCTTAGATCAATACCCGGAAACGGAAAAACTTCTCCGCGCTCACTAAGTTCTCGCGCCAAAGCAATCATTTCTTTTCTTGTTCGCTCTCTGGCTTCTTTCATCGCTTTTTCGAGAAAGATTTTTTGAAATAATGCCTTGTTGATCGGCTCCATATGTTTATTGATAATTCTATTTCACGCCCACCTCTGCCAAAGCCTCCAAAAGCTGGTCGTTGCTTTCAAAACGTATTCCGTGCATACCTAGAGCCTGGCTGGCTTGTACATTCTCCTTTTTATCATCTACAAACACCGATTCGTGGGCGCTGGCGCCAAGTCTCTCTAGCATGAGCTGAAACACTCGCGGATCAGGTTTACGCAGCTTATCGTCGCATGAAACCACAAGAGCATCGAAATTATCATAATACTTTTGTGGTATAAAAATATCCTTGGACAGTGGAAACAGCAATGAAAGTATGCCAATCTTGTACCCTCTGCGCTTCAAATCCAGCACATGCTCGTAGAGTTCCACATTCTCGATCGAGGTATCGGTGTACATTTTTTTAAATGCTCGCTCGAGATCACCGGGCGAAGATTTAACAACGGCAGACATCTGACTTAGCGTTTCCTCTCTCGTAATCGCACCGACTGATGACTTGAGGTATATTTCGCGCAAAAGCGGCTTAGCCTCATCGGTAACATTAATTCCGTAGTTTCGCAGTAACACACATGCCTGACCAAAAGAGTTGAGCGGATGCTTGCCCTGATGACTCTCATCCCTGGGCAAAAAGAGTACTCCGCAAATGTCAAAAATTATCGCCTTGATCATAGGAGAACTATGCATATTTCTTTTTCATATTTGCGTGGTCTTTTTTGTTTTGAGTTCTACCATGCTATGTTGTTTCCGCAAGAACCTTTATACGTTCTAGTACTTTGGGAAGCGCAATTTCAAAATATTCAACAAGCTCACACGTTTCTACACCCTCCGACTTGGATAAAGATGTCGCGCAAGTTCATCTTCCCTTCTATCAACATACTTCCTGAACTCCGCTTTAACTCTCAGGCTTTCTGGATCATCGCCCAATTTTTCAAAAAAATTTAAAACCATCTGAGCTGCCCTCAGCATATCATGGGCCTCCTTCATTCTTGTAGCTTCCTCAAAACGAAGAATCGCCTTATCCAATAAAGCTTGCGGGGACGAATCTTGATTCTCAGCCATTTCTCTTTCGCTCATATTTTTGGCTCCGCGGCCCCTCCTACGTCAATCCTTAGCCTTCGGCGTCGGATGACTTCGGACGGGCAATGCAGGACTCTTCTCGTCCTTACTGCGTAATTTGTCTCTCTTCAAGGCTTCAGAACGCACAAGGTGTTTGTAAGCGAATGCCTTGCCTGAGCCTGTTTTTAAATATCGCTCAAAATCTTTTGCCAAGCTCATTGTATCAAAGGTGGCATAAAAAACCAATTTCCACGGTTGATAGGGTTTAGTTGAGAAGACTAACCCACGTTGATGTTCTTCGAATCTTTTTCTCAAATCTTCAGTGTACCCAAAATAGAAGTTGGACGATTTTGAGCTCCAAAGAATATATACGTAATACATAGTGGCAAGGCTGTTCTGAAGCCTTGGCGAAAGACAGCTCCCTCTGTACGATGAAATCCGAACCCATTTCCGGCAAACCCCCGACGAATGAAGCCGCCCCGCCGCCGCTCGCTAACGCT
>CAYHEP010000033.1:0-9383 GCA_964355775.1 uncultured Candidatus Saccharibacteria bacterium
GTTTGGCGAGTAGAACTGCGCTTGCTCCAATGAGATAGACTGATTGCGGACCAAGCCGGCGAGCGATTGATTGAGCGACAACATGCCGGCGCCCGCGCCGGTACCGATGGCGATGCCGAGCTGTTCGATCTTACCTTCGCGGATGATATTGCGCACCGCCGTGTTGGCAACCATGAGCTCCACAGCTGGCATCAATCCCCCACGGATGGCAGGAATCAATCGCTGGGAAACGACGCCGGAAAGCGTGTTGGCAAGCTGGCTGGTGATTTGGCGCTGTTGATTTGGCGGAAAAATATCCAAAATACGTTCAATCGTTTGCGGAGCGTCATTGGTATGAATTGAGCCTAGCACCAAATGTCCGGTCTCCGCGGCGGTAACTGCGGCGCTGATCGTGTCGTAATCCCGCAGTTCACCCACCATGATGACATTGACGTTTTCCCGAAACGTCGCCCGCAAAGCATCGGCAAACGAGTGCGTATCTGTGCCGACTTCGCGCTGATCAATGATACTTCGCTCGGGTGTAAATAAATACTCGATCGGGTCTTCGATAGTTATGATCTTCTCGGTGCGTTCAAGATTGATAGCTTGCACGATTGCCGCAAGCGTCGTGGATTTGCCGTGTCCCGTCGGTCCCGCTACAAGCACAAAACCCTGCGAAAGTTTTGAAAACAGCTTGAGCTGTTCCGGAAGATGAAGCTCATCAATCGTACGAATTTCGTTTGAAATATAGCGCAAGACGGTGGCAAGGTTGCCCTTGGTCTCATATACATTGACACGAAACCGCATATTTTGCCCCAACTGGTAGCTGAAGTCGGATTCTTTCTTTTCTAAAAATACCTCCTTGCGTTCTTTTCCAAGCAATGTAAATGCCATTGATTCCACTTCTTGTTTTGTGAGAATTTTGTAATCCGAAAGTGGTACCAATACATTATCCACGCGGATCGTCGGGTAATATCCGGGAGAAAGATGGATGTCGGAAGCGCCTTTCTGCACCGCCACCATCAAGAGATCGTCAAGTTGTTGTTGTGTTTCCATCTATTTTTATGCTTCCGGATCGCCCGCTTGCGCGACCTGCAGAAGCTCCTCAAACGAAGTGATCCCCCGCAGTACTTTCAGTATACCATCTTGATACATGGTTAGCATCCCCTGTCGCACCGCCTCCTGCCGAAGTTTTTCTTCCGAAATGTCTCCCAAGATAATGCGTTCTAGTTCATCGGTCATGGCAAGCGCTTCAAAAATCGCGACGCGTCCCTTATACGCTTTATTCCGGCATTCCTTGCATCCCTTGCCGGCTTTGAAAATTTGAAACTGCGGTTGGGTGAACATACCGGAAACGTCTTTTGGCATTTTTTTCAGAGCTTCCGTAATCATCACGATTTCGCTTTGGGAAGCATCGGCGGTCACACGACATGACTCGCACAATTTGCGAAGCAAACGCTGAGCGGCGGCAAGATTGAGCGACGGCGCGATGAGATACCGCTCGACGCCCATATCAATGAGCCGTGGAATGACGCCAATCGTATTGTTCGTATGAAGCGTTGAAAGCACCACGTGTCCGGTCAACGCGGCCTGCGTTGCAAGCGTGGCGGTTTCTTTGTCGCGAATTTCGCCGACCATGATGACGTCGGGGTCTTGGCGCAAAATATGCCGAAGCCCGCTGGCAAACGTATAGCCGATCTCTTCGTGGATCTGCGATTGATTGACACCGCTGATATAGTTTTCAATCGGATCTTCGAGGGTGACGATATTGACTTCGTCGTTGTTCATCTGTCGCAACATAGCCGCCAATGTCGTAGATTTTCCGGATCCGGTGGGACCCGTAACGAGAATGGATCCAAACGGCTTCGCGATATTTTCCAAAATGAGCTTGAGCGTGCGTCCCTCAAGACCCAAATCGGCAAGCGTGATATTTCCGACCAGCGGGTCCAAAATACGAAGTACTACTTTTTCTCCGTTGCGCGTGGGAAACGTGGAAACGCGGAAGTCCACGTTGCGATCTGCGAATTTGGTTGAAAATCGTCCGTCTTGAGCAAGACGGGATTCGTCTATTTTCAATTCTGCGAGGATTTTGATACGTGTAACAAGCGCCGAAAGCAAATTTCCCGGCAACGAAAGTGCAGTCTGCAATTCGCCGTCAATGCGGAACCGCATGCGAATTTGATCCAAAATCGGCTCGATGTGGATATCGGACGCCCGCGTATCCACGGCATGCTTGATAATCGCGGCAACGATCTTGGTAACGGGAGCTTCAGCTGTCAGCTCGCTCAAATCCGCTTCTTGTTCGGTAATCTTGAGCTCTTTCTGTGTTACGCTATCTTCCGGAATGGACTCAAGCGCCTTGCCGACCTCGGAAGTCAGCGACGTAAAGTTGTTGCTCAATGTCGCAAAATCCTGATAACTGACAAGATACTTGTCGAGAGTCAGATTTTGCTCTGAAGCAATGAATTTCAGCGCCTGCAAAGCATCTATATTTTCGGGATCAATAATCGCGATTTTCAAAAAACCGCCGTCTTTCGCGAAGGGCAATATGTTATACAGGTTGACGGTAGCGTCGGAAATTTTTTCTGAAAGCTCCGGATTGATCTCGATGCCTGCGGCTTTTACTATCGGAAGTTTATACAGATCGGCTTTCAGCGCGAGCAAATCTCCATCCGTGGCGATCCCCCTCCGGATCAACAAGGAACCGAAATCCTGCTGTTCTTTCAGTGCTTCAGCTTCTATTTCGGCAACAAGCTCCGGTGTCAACACCTTGCGCTCAATCAATGCGTCTACGAGCAGTTGTGGAGCTTTAAAAAGCATGGGCGAATGGATCCTGTTTTCCGACTACTCCCGGTTGGATTGGATACTCGCCATAGATTACCAGCGAATTGAATTGCTGGTTCTGGAACAGCGAGAAATCAAAATGAAGATCCTTGAATTTTACATAGGAAGTATCGCCGGCAACGGAAAGCGGTACATCAACGCTTTCGCCGGATGTTTGCGAATACATGACATACCCGACGATAATACCGAGCACCACGATAAGTACGAGCATAATTGGATTGGTTGTCTGGTGCTGTTTGGTCATAGATTATTTCAGGCTGTAGGTAACAAGATCAAGCGTGATCGCCAGCGAACCTCCGCCTGCGCTTGAATCTTCTCCCGCATCAATGCGCGTTACGTCATAGAGTCGCAAACTCTGTTCAAGACTCCCCAGCATCTTCAACAACTGCGTGTAGGTCCCCGTAAGCTCCGTATGGATAGGGAGCGTTTGGTACTCTCCGGTATTTTTTGCAACTTCTCCGAAACTGATCGCTTTGAGCTTCATACCGGAACTATCGGCTGCAATCTGTATGCTCGATGTGATATAGTCGAGACGGCGATCCTTCGGAATTGCAAGAAGAATTTTCTGGATCGAACCCTCGTTGGTCTTGTAGTTTTCTTCAAGACGGATGATATTGTCCTGCGCGGCTTTCGTATCAGCCAAAAGCGCTGTCCGTTCATCCAACGTTTTGCGCGCTCCGGAAAGCTGGTTGAATTGTGGCATGACAAACATAAAAAACAATACTGCTTCAACTGATATACAAAGTGCGGCTATGAGACTCTTGTTCATCCCGTTAGAAGTTGCATATTAATGTTGTTATTCGACATAGTGTGGTTGATAGCCCGTTAGGGCAACTTCTAACGGGATTCATAAAACGGGATTCATTGCTTGAATGTCAACTCCATACCTACGTCAACTCCGCTCGCTTCACTTGCGCTCAATTTACTGACTTTGATATTGGTGATCAGCGAACTCCCGTAAAAAGCGGAAATTTGTCTTGCAATCGTCGTATACGAATCAGCGGTAGCGCTGAAGCCGTACGTATGTTGGCTCATATTTGCATTGAGGCTGCTAAACTGTAGGCGTGGCGAAAGAAGATGCTGGACATTGGTCAAAAGCGTCAGAGTTTGCGCGTGAGATTGCAAGAGCTTGCGCGTCGTCGTGATTTGTTTTTGTACATTTTGCAGACGCTCTTCCTCTTGCTTGTCACGCTTTGAATGTATTGCGAGTATTTGAGCGCCAACATCATCAACTTTGGAAATCGTCCTGTTTTTTAATACGTTCACGACAAGATATGCGGCAATCATGATAACCAAAACACCTACGGCAACAATGATTCCCGTATTTCTTCCTGAAAAAGAAAATGAGAATTTTTTGGGTTGGGTTGGCAGAAGTTGTAGTCCACCGATGTCGCTCATAGGAATAGTATAACACTATATCGCACGCATCGCCAGTCCGATCGAAACCGTAAATGTCGCGTTGAGATCTGCGCGCATGGGTTCTATCGCCGGAGGAATGATGATACGTGCAAGCGCGTTGCCCATATCAATCGGACGTCCGAGTTTTTCACCAAAATACTTCGTAAAATCAAGCATGCTGGTCAATCCGCCAACAATGAGGATTTTTGCCACTTTGGTCTTGGTCTGATCTTCATAATTGTGGATCGTCTTGTTGACTTCGAACACCATCATGTCAATCAGCGAGCTCATAGCCTGCCGGACGATATTGTTGTCCGCATCCCGGATGCCGAAATCACGCTTCAATTCCTCGGCCCGCTTGAGATTGACGCCCAGCGCGCGCGCAATGGATTTGGTGATTTCAAACCCGCCGATTTCATAATCATGGCTCATACGCTGAAAACCGTTTTCCACAATCAAAATTGACGTGCTCCTCCCGCCGATACTTACGATCGCTATGGAACTCAAATCATTGCCAATCAGGGAACGGATAAGTGCAAAACCTTCCAGCTCCAAAGCCTTCAAATTCAATTCCGCGGCTTTCATGATTTTCTGGTAGCGCGCCACCTCCTGTTTTGGAACGGCTACGAGAAACACGTCTACTTTTTCGCCTTTCTTCACATTGACGATCGCCCAATCAAGCTGGACTTCGCTCAACGGCACCGGTATGTATTTACGCGCCTCAAACGGCATCGCCTTGGCAATCTCCTCCTCCGACAGATACGGCATGGATATGGTCGTTGCAAACGTAGGAAATGAAGGAATGGAAGCGACGGCGTCTTTACTTTTGATTCCGGCTTTTGAAAGCACTTCTTTGATACCTTGCACGACGTCTTGATCGGAAAGTTGATTGATCTTGTCTCCGGGCTCCAGCTCATACATTCCATAGTTCATGAGCTGGAAACGATTTGACTCTTTTGCAAGTTCCACGATTTTTATGGACGCTGTTCCAATATCAATACCGAGCTTGCTCTTTTTATCAAACTTGAAAAGTGACATATTTGTCTATTATTGTATCATGGAACCATGCAAGAGAAATCAACAGTTGTGAACGTTTGGGGCATGTTGCTTGATATTCTTTTTCCAAGACACTGTCTTGGATGCTCGGCATTGCTTGCCAGCGACAGTGCGCACCGATACGTATGCGTCAAGTGTTTTGTACGTATTGAACACGTACCGTCCATCCGTTGCGCTTTTTGTCAAAATGGCACGCCAAATGGTGAAACATGCCGATTTTGCCGATCGGACCATGCCCTGGATCGTCTATTTGTCGTAGCTGATTACGGCGATCCGTTTATCGTTCGTATCGTCAAAGCCCTAAAATACCGCTTCGCGAGAGAAGTAGCCAAAGATATGGGCGCTTCGATGATCACCTATCTCAAGCCCCGCCTTGCAAAATTAAGAATTGATCATACTGCGATCATTGTGATCCCGATCCCCCTGCATCCCAGTCGCAAACGCTGGCGGGGATTCAATCAGGCAGAATTGCTCGCGGAATGTATTTCGGACGGACTGGATCTGCAAATGCGCACCAATGTCCTTGTCCGCACAAAATCCACAAAACCCCAAGCCGACATCGAAGACCGTCTCGCACGTATCAAAAATTCGGAGAGTTTGTTCGCTCTAGCGGTCGCACCGCTCAATTCGGAACCAGCGGTCCGACCGCTTTCCGGGAAAACCGTATTGCTCGTTGACGATGTCTCCACCACCGGCGGAACCCTTGACTCCGCCACTCGTGTCCTAAAAGACGCCGGAGCGACAACCGTCATCGGCTTTGTCTTTGCGAGAGGCTAGCTTAATCCAAAATCACCTTCACGATTTTATTGAGTTGCTCGAGATTGGCGAATTTTATATGGATTTGTCCGCCATTGGAACTGGATTTGATGGCAACAAACGTACCGAGGTTTTTTGAAAGATTTTCCTGCAACTCCACATACTTTGGATTGACATAATCGGGAGCATTGCGACGACCGTAGGTCATCTTCGCCGTTTCCTCAAGATTGTGCACGGAAGCATTGCCGGTGAGCAATTGTTTAAACATATCCTGTTGTTGTTCGGCATTTTTAAAAGCAAGCAAAACACGCGCGTGGGTGCGCTCCAGCTTGCCCGAGCGGATTGCTTCTTTTATATTTGACGGCAGATTCATGACCCGCATGGTATTTGCAACCACTTCTCGGCTTTTTCCGACTTTGGCCGCGATCTGTTGCTGGGTGAAATCAAACTCCCGTGCCAGACGCGCATATGCTTCGGCTTCTTCCAATACATTGAGGTTTTCGCGCTGGAGATTTTCCACAAGCGCAACCTCGAGCTTCATGTTTTTGGCTTCCAGATCATCGCGCACAATCACTGGAATATGCGGAAGACCTGCCAGCTTCGCGGCACGCCATCTGCGCTCTCCTGCAATGATCTCATAGTCCACATCCATTCCGCGAGCAGTTTCCTGCGATACTTTGGCAACTACGATGGGCTGGAGTACGCCGTATTTTTTGATAGATGCGGCAAGCTCTTCGAGGGCACCCTGATCAAAATCACGCCGTGGCTGATTCGCGTTGGGGCGAATCTTGCTTAACTCGACATTATACACGTTTTCCTCTTTTGACTTTGGTACGACTTTGATCGCACCTTTTGAAGGAATCAACGATGCCAGTCCACGCCCGAGTCCTGATAATTTTTTCATACTCATGATGTTATTTTTATTATTTCTTCCGCTAATTGGCGATATGCCTGCGCACCTTTCGAATTCGGATCAAATTGAAAAATCGTTTTGCCGTAGCTCGGTGCGGCGGCAAGCGACACGGAACGCGGAATGACGCTTTCAAACACGCGTCCGGGAAAATTTTTCCTCACTTCCTCCAAAACCTGCTGAGAAAGCTGGTTTCTCTTATCATACATGGTCAAGAGCACTCCGTAAATCTGCAGCTGGGGATTAAGCGACGTACGTACCAGATCAATCGTGTTCAACAGTTGGCCCAACCCCTCAAGGGCATAGTACTCGCACTGCACCGGAATCACGAGTCCCTCGCTTGCGGCAAGAGCGTTGATCGTCAACATCCCCAAACTTGGCCCGCTGTCTATGATGATGTAATCATAGTTCGTACGGATCTTGTTGAGGACGTTTTTCAGCCAAAACTCCCTGTCCTGCACATTGACGAGCTCCACATTGGCACCGGCAAGATTGGGCGCGGCCGGCAAGACATCAAAGCCCAACAGCGACGTCTTGCGGATTATCGCGTCCGGCTCGTAGTCTCCGACGAGCGTGTGGTAAAGATTGAGGTGGTCCTCTTTGAGATAAATCCCCATCCCGGTGGTGGCATTGGCTTGCGGATCGGTATCAACGAGCAGGACATACTTGCCGAGCGCCGCAAGATACGCGCTCAAATTATTGGCGGTCGTCGTCTTCCCCACTCCCCCCTTTGCATTGATCGTCCCGATTATCCTCGCCATGATGCAATCATTGTACTATCTCCGCAAATCTTTTACAAATAGCCTTGCGCATGGTAGTATAGTCTAATTGAAAATTTAAATCTCAAAAATCAAAATGACAGTTTCAAATGCAAACATTTTGGACTTTGCATTGTCATTTTGCACTTTGATTTTTCAATTTTGATGTAGTATTGCCTGAGTGGCGGAATTGGCTATACGCGCGCGACTCAAAATCGCGTGGCCTCACGGCCGTGTGGGTTCGACTCCCACCTCAGGCACTTTTCTTTATGGCAAAACCCAAATTGCCTCTCAAAGATTTCAAATGGACCCCAAAACTTGCCTACGCCGTTGGCCTATTGGTTACTGATGGAAATTTATCCAGCGACCAGAGACACATCATTTTTCGTTCAAATGATATCGACTTGATTAACACATTCAAGAAGTGTCTTGCGCTAAAAAATCGTCCAGGAGTTTCTATAAACAAAGGCAAGATGAAAAATACTTCCTATAAATTACAGTTTGGCGATGTCCAATTTTATAACTGGTTGCTGAAAATTGGGTTGACCCCTCGCAAATCTCATACCATCGGTAAAATTCTTGTCCCCGATCAATACTTCCGGGATTTCTTGCGCGGACATCTCGATGGTGACGGTACGATCCTTTTCTACGAAGACCGCTACAATAACTACAAAGGCAGAACATATATAAATCAGCGACTCTATACCGAGTTTATTTCCGTAAGCGAAAAGCACATTCGATGGCTTTACGAAAAAATAACATCACTCGCAAACATCAAAGCCGCATTGATCAAAAATGCGCCTCAAAACGCCACACGAGTCCCAATGTGGGTAATTAAAATAGCCAAGAAGAACTCCATAAAACTTCTATCTTGGATTTATTATCAAAGAAATCTTCCGACACTGCGAAGGAAAAGAACGCTTGCAATGCTAGCAATGGCAACCATTCAAAAAGAACAGCGAAAACTGTACACGAAAATTTCTTGAAAAAGTATTCTATCCGATACTACTCGATCATCCGTATCTCACCCTCTGCAGGAAAACCCAAATTAACCTTCGATGGATTTCATGCATAGCCAACAAATTACCTGCAAACAAGCAGATTGCAAAGAAACCTCAAAAACGTTTATATTACTGGGTTATTTACTATGCGGTTTTTAGATCAGGGATAAGTCCGAAAGTAGCAGGCCTAATTTACACACTTTTAATTTTTGAATAGTCACCCGCGCAATTTTTTAAATCTAGAGCTGTCACGGAGACTACATCACAAAACAGTTAGATAATCCTTTGACCATTGCTCATATTGATCGGCAGGTGTCCTACTTTGCCGGAATGCTGTTTTCTTTTTCTCCTCAAATTCTTCATCGGTCAAAACCTTTGCTAATGTGTGCAGTTCTTTTGGATCTAAATTTTTACCACAAGGACCACAACTCGTGCCGTCAGGTATGGTTGTGTTACCGCGAATATCAGTTCGCCTGTAAATCAATGGGTCATCGGAAATATCCCCATTACACTCACTACAAACAAAAAACTCCTTTCCACTCTCGTTCAATAACGCTTTCCATCCTTTGCTATAGTACGGTTCTGGCGAACCAAAATTATTTTTTTCGCTCATATTGTTACAATATTACCTATTAACTCATCCTTATTTTCGACAAAACAAGGATAGAGCCATTATACCCC
>CAYHEP010000034.1:0-9292 GCA_964355775.1 uncultured Candidatus Saccharibacteria bacterium
CGGCCTCTCCCACGAACGCAACCTCGCCACCCAGGCAGGCTGATCTGCTATAATAATGAAGCTACTCGCGCGCATAGCTCAGCGGTAGAGCGCTTCGTTGACATCGAAGAGGTCTATGGTTCAAGTCCATATGCGCGCACCAATGCTGGAGCAGTCCGAAGTCTTTCCGTCGCCCTTGCCGCAATTTGGCGGATCCGCTCTCCGGTGACACCCATCTTGTCTCCTATTTCCTGTAACGTATAACTTTTTCCATCGACAAACCCATACCGTAACAGTAAAACCCCCGCCTCTTCACCCGGCAAGGTAGACACTATTTTTTTAAGATCTTCATGCGTCACAGATCGTGTTGCCTGCTCAAACGGCGATGGACTCTCGTCTTTTACAAAGTCTCCAAAAACTGTTTCCCCATCCCCCACCGGTTCTTCTAAAGAAAGAGGTTCACGAGTCAACTGCATAAGCTTCGTTGCTTTTTCGATTGGTATAGCTAATTCTTCTGCTATTTCTTCTATGGACGGGTCACGACCCAGCTCTTGCGTAAGAATGAGAGCAACACGACATAAATTGTTTATCTTCTCGCCCTGATGAACTGGTACTCGAATAGTACGCCCTTGATTGGCAATTGCCAGCTGGATCGTCTGCCGTATCCACCATTTCGCATACGTCCCAAACTTATACCCGAGACGGTAATCAAATTTCTCTGCCGCCTTCATGAGTCCAATATTTCGCCTACTTGACACGCAGCCGCCCACTCTTGTACGATAGTTTACAGATGAAACGGTTGAGTGCCATCATCGTTTCGCTCCTTTTGCTCCTCGCCGCCGGAGCAACCACCGTATTTTCCCAACAGCCTCTTGAACGCTCCATCATTGTTTTTAAGGAACCCCTCACGACCCAACAAAAACAAGAACTCCTCACGCGCTACGGCGCGACCTTCGGCAAGGATCTCAAACTGATTAACGCCGCGGCAGTCACATTGCCAACAGCTATCAAAGCGCGTCTTGCGGCGCTACCACAGGTAGCCCGCATTGATCCCGATGTAGAAGTAGAGGCGCTCGAACGACCAGAGATGCCACCCGGAGTAGAGAAGCAACTGGAAGCAACGAGCATTTGCGACTGGATCCCCACATGGCCGGGGTGTGCCCCTATACCAACCCCAACACCTACGCCAACACCATCTGTCGCACCAACAGCAACACCCACTCCCACTCCGACGCCGGTTCAGGCGACCGCCTCGTCCCAAACTACACCCTGGGGCGTCACACGCATCGGTGCCCCCGCCGCATGGAGTCTTTCCACTGGCGCAGGAGTGAAAGTGGCGGTCGTAGATACCGGCATCGATACCGATCACCCGGATCTGGCCGCCAACCTCGCCGGCTGCGTCAACTTCATCCAATCGTGGAAAACGTGTGAAGATGACAACGGCCACGGTACGCACGTGTCGGGTATCATTGCCGCAGAAGACAACACACTTGGCGTCATAGGGGTTGCCCCGAACGCGAAAATTTACAGCCTCAAGGTCCTCGATCGCCGGGGCAGAGGGTATCTGTCCGACATCATCGAGGCACTCGACTGGTCCGTGACTAACGGAGTGCAGGTGGTGAACATGAGCTTGGGCACTACCGCTGACGTCCAGTCGTTCCGCGATGCGGTCAGCCGCGTCAACGCGGCAGGCGTCGTGCAGGTGGCAGCAGCCGGCAACTCCGGCCCTGGCGCCAACACCGTCAATTATCCGGCAAAGTACACCGAGGTGATTGCCGTTGCAGCGACAGACAGTTCAGACGGTGTCCCGTCCTGGTCCAGCCGCGGACCGGAAGTGGATATTGCGGCTCCCGGCGCCAGCATCAACTCCACCTACTATCGCAACACCTATAAGGTACTCTCCGGCACCTCCATGGCAAGCCCGCACGTAGCTGCGACGGTCGCCCTTCGACTTTTCCTTCACCCGGCTGAAACGCCAGCGCAGTTGGAAACGCTCATCGAATCCACCGCCACGCCGCTGCCGTTTGACCCAACGCTCGTCGGCGCAGGACTGGTCAATGCCGCTTCTGTTACCTCTGCCCCATAATGTGTTTCCTTGTCCCATTATCGGATGTACACGACGCACATTGACCCTTGACAATAGCTGGTCATTTGCGTACAGTAAATAAAACTGCCCAGTTGCACTATAAGACAACTGGGTTTTGCGTTTTCAAAATTTATGCGCGCCACACCGTCGCAGAAACGCCTTGGACTTATTTTTGTCGTTATCGCAGCGCTCGTAGTCGGCGCGTTCTTCCTCTTGAGAAAAGGCCCTTCCAGTCCACAGTCCTTTAAACTTGAAACCGTATCGTCCGCCGTCAACCGAAATTGGGAGTTCCCCGCAACCGACCGGAACGCCGCCGCAATCACCACGAAGCTGACCTTCACGCTCACGAATCTGGAAAAAACCAACCAGATCTACGTCAAAAACAAACCCATCCGCACCACGCCGGAAAAGCGTTTCCTCGTCGTCTCGCTGGAACTCAAAAACGACACTGATAAGCGCGTCTATTTTTACAGCAGCGACTACGTGCGATTGGTGAGCGGCGACGGCAAAAAGTTTGAGGCGGATTTCAAAAATCCGCGCTTTGAAGTCGCACCCTTTTCCACCAAAAAAGACAAGCTCGCATTCCTTGTCAGCAATGAGGGAACGACGTTTGAGTTACAAATCGGTGAAGTCGCAGGGACCAAAGACACCATTCCGGTGAAATTCGAATAATGAACCAGTATCTAGTCAAGACCATTCATTGAGACCAACCCAGAAGCGGGTGGTCTCTTTTTTTGATTGGTTGCTTAGCGATCCCGATCCCATCGGGAGAGCTTAGCAACCATCAATCCGCCGAAGCGAGCATTCGACTGCGTGGCCGTAGGCCTCGAGGCGAATTCGAGCGTAGGCGGATACCATTGCCTATCTCGCACCAAGAGAGCTTATGAGGGAAAGGAGGTGAAACATATATGACAAAAAAAGTACAAAAAATTTTAGCATCGGTTTCTGCAGTTTGTTCTCTTTTGGCACTTGGTCCTACACCGGCGTTGGCTGCGGCAGTTGCGCGAAACATTGATATCACCAGTTCTTCAGCTACGGCAACAGCAAGCGAAACGCCAACCATCATCGTCGACACCGACAACATGTCGTTTAGCGTAGGTTGGCTGGTGGGGACAAGCGCCGATACTGGGGGCAACGTCGTATCCGGTGGAGGCCTCATCGATACTGGTCCGGCCGGGGTCTTGACCGACGTTGATACCGACGTCAACGGGAACGCTATTTTGGGCGTCGTTGACACAGGCGGACAGACACTTGCGGAAAATGACACCATCACCAATTCCACAGTTACAGCCGATGCCACCAAGACTGCGCTTCTCGTATCCGAAACAACAAATGTTGCAGGATTCGTAGGCGCGATCATCGGCGGCAGCGCAAATACCGGCGGCAATAGCGCCGAGGACGGACTCTTTGGCGGATCGGGCGGCACTATTTCGACCGGCCCAGCCGTTTTTTGGGTCATGTCGGATACCACGGCAAACACGTCTTCGTTTGATGTGCTGGTCGATATGTCCGGCAACACGACGGCGCGAAATGTCGACGTCACGAATTCGTCGGCAGACGCCGGCGCAACGAGCGACGCGGCAGTGGTCGTTACGAACGGCAACTACGCGTTCCTCGTCGGCAATATCGTCGAGGGCATGGCCAATTCCGGTGAAAACGAAGCGGATGGCGGCGCTGGATTTGACGGCGGCGCAGGCGGTTTTATCGATACCGATATGGCTGTCTTTGGCGCAAAAGTTTCGACAACCGTCAACACCAACGGTACGCTGGTCGCAGTCGACCTGGGTGGAACAACACTCGCGGAAAACGAGTTAATTGATCCTTCCATAGTTGACGCGACGGCAGATAGTAGTGCAAGCGTGGTCGTCGTTAATGACAACCTCGCTGTGGTGGTCGGTAACATCGTCGTGGGTGCAGCCAATACCGGCGACAATACCGCAAACGGCGGTGCTGGTATCGGTGGAACCGGTGGCGCAGGTGGGACAATTCTCACGGGCGCAGCAGGAGCAGTTGGCTTCGGAGATACCGTTGCCAACAGCAACGATACGTCAGTCTTGGGTGACGTCGGTGGCAACACCACGGCACGCAATAGCGACGTGACGGACTCAACCGCTACGGCAACCGCAACGAGCGACGCAGACGTTTTGGTCGTTAATGACAATGCGGCAATCGGCGGCAACGTGCTGCTTCTCGCAGCCAACAGTGGAGGCAACGAAGCGAACGGCGGCGACGGAGATACCGGCGGCAATGGCGGATGGGTAGAAACCGGCGAAGCCGGGGTACTCGTCGGTTCATCAACCATGATGAATGACAATACCACGGTGGTCGCGGGTGATTTCGGCGGCAATGTAACTGCCGAAAATATTTCCGTTGATCCGTCTTTGGCAGATGCCACGGCAATCGGAGGAACCACTGCAACCGTTTTGAATCTCAACGATGCCGAAGTGGTCACGGAAGTGGAGGCACTTGCCAACACGGGTGATAACACGGCAAACGGAGGGACAAGCGGCGGAGCAGGCGGCATGGTCGTAACCGGCGATGCACTGCTTTTGGCAGAGGCAGATACCTGGGTGAACACGTCACAAACGTTCGTAGAGGGTGACTTTACCGGCAACGCAACAGCAGCAAACACGGGTATCACGGATTCAACCGTTGGAGCAACAGCCGCGTCAACATCCGATGTCGTGGTTATCAACGACAACAGTCTCGGCGGAGCCGATGTGACAACGAGTATTCTCGCTGAAGCCAACACCGGCGGCAACACTGCCGATGGTGATGATGACGGCGGATTGGTGTCAACCGGTGAAGCGCTGCTTATGTCCGAAGCGCTTACCGCAGTCAACACGTCCACCACAACCGTGGCAGGAGCCGGCGGCGGGAACGCAACGGCAACCAATAGCTTGGTCGGCGGATCATCCGCAACCGCGGATGCAACCGTAACCGGAACCACAACAGTGGTCAACGCAAACGATGCCGACGTGGATACGACGGTAGCAACGGTGGCCAACACCGGCTACAACAATGCCGATGGTGGTGCAGGCGCAACCGGCGGCACGGTCGATACTGGTACAGCAGTGAACGCGACATTTGTCGAAACAGCTGCCAATACCAACACGACCACGGTCGCAGTGGAGCAGGGAGATGCTACAGCTTCCAACACGGGAGTGAGTGGCGACTCCACAACCACGGCGACAGCCGACAGTTCAACCACAACGACGGTAACCAATGAAAATACCGCCAATGTGGTCAATGACGTGTCTACCAGTAGCAATACCGGTAACAACACGGCAGTTGATGGTGGCAGTGTCACAACAGGTGCAGCCGTGACGGGTACGAGCGGTGAAACCACCACGAATACCAACACGACCACCTTAGTCGTGACGAATTGATGGGGAAAACACTCTGTTTTCCCCATCATCCTGAGGCCGAAGGCCGAAGGATCTCTACAACCTGGTGAGGGGGTGGGAGGTAGGTGCCCACCTGCCCCCTTGCCAAGCAAAGAAGCTGGTAATAGCGAAGTAATAGCGAAATTTATTTCGCGTACAGTATCTTGTCAATCTTATCCCCGCCCGCTGCTCAAATTGACAAGATAATAGTTTTATGAAAAAAAACTTATTGCCAAAAATACTTGCATTCATCCTTTCGGCGTATCTTCTGTTTCCGCCGGCCTTCGGCGTGGCCATTGCACAGGAAGTCACGCCGACGCCGGAAACAACTGCGGAAAATTCCCAAACCGGACCAAATTCGACCAATGAGGCTAATGCGTCCAATACCACGGATGCTTCCGTCACCAACACCAACGATGCCACCGTAACCAATGACGTCACTGTTGAGGGTAATACCGGCGGCAACAGCATTTCACCCGATCCGACGGTTGAAGCGCCTTCCACCGAATCTACGCCAACGCCAACGGGAGAACCGGAAGGAACATCGTCTGACGCTTCAACCCCAAGTACCGATCCCACGCCAACGCCGACACCCGGCGATGCGCCGGCCCCAAGCGACCTTCCGACTGATGCACCTGCCACATCCTCCGGCCAACCGACACTTGATCTTTCCTCAACCTCGCTCGTCACTACCGAGAGCGCAACGGTTGCGGAAAATGTTGACACCGGAACGGATTCTGATAATTCCGCATCGGCAACCACCGAACAGGACACTTCTGTTTCCAACACCAACGACACCGCGGTTGATACTACGGTTGACCTCAATGCCCAAACCGGAGAAAACACCGCAAGCGGCGCGGGAGTTGCGATCCAAACCGGTACGGCCAGCGCCAGCCTTAACCTCGCCAATGTCGTCAATACCAACCTCACCGGCAGCGACTTTTGGTTTGCGCTCGTCAACCTCTTTGCCACGGCAAATAATGATATTGACCTGACGCAGATTGAAGGGAACAGTTCCTTTGACCCCACATTGATTTCCGTCCTTGCGCAAAACCAATTCACCGGCGACGGATCGATCAATGTGGCACTTGCGTCGCTTCTTAGCTCGTTTAGCGTCTATAACGCCAATACCGCCACCCTTACCAACACGGTGGATGTAGCCAGCCAAACCGGAGAAAACACCGCAACCGGAGACGGAAGTAGCATCCAAACTGGTGACGCCAGTGCCAGTGCCAACCTGTTCAACATGGTCAACACCAACATCACCGGCACGGACTGGTTTTTCACCATGATCAACCTGTTTGGCGGGTTAAACGGCGATATTTTGTTACCCTATGAACTCCAGTTTCTGGGCGAGGATGATCTCACCGCACAACAGCTTGCTGCTGCCATCAATCAAAACACCGGTGCCAATTCCGCCAATGAGGCAAATGCGTCCAATGCCGCGAGTCTCGACGTTTCCAACACCAACACCGCAACGGTTTCCAACAATCTTAATGTTGGGGCCGATACGGGCGGCAACAGCATCGTGGGGTCCGGCAGTATTCAAACCGGCGATGCACAGGTCTCGGCCAACCTCCTCAACATCATCAACACCAACATCACTGGTTCGCGGTGGCTGCTGCTGGTCATCAATAACTTCGGCCACTGGAGCGGCAATGTCGTGGACTGGTGGGGAAATCTGATCACGTTTGGCCACACCACCATCGCGTGGGTGCAGCTTCCCGATACCGGAGAAGGGGACACGATCACCACGGAAGCGATCAACCAAAACACCGGCGCCTCGTCAACCAATGAAGCCAATGCGACCAATACTTCCAATCTCGACGTTGCCAATGACAACACCGCAACCGTGGTCAACGACGTGAGCGTCTTGGCAGATACCGGTGGCAATGCAGCTCAGGGAACAAGCGCTTCCATCCAAACCGGCGATGCGGCTGCTTCTGCCAACGTGCTCAATGTCGTCAACACCAACATCTTTGGAAACCACTGGTTCTTGGGTGTCATCAACATCTTTGACAGCCTTTTCGGCGATATTATCTTCCCGCGGCCGGATTTGACGGTAACAAAGGTTGCGGACAAAACCACGGTACAACAGGGAGACACCGTGACGTATACGATAACAGTAAGGAATGAAGGTAACCTTTGGGCAAAGTACGTGGTGGTGACCGATACGCTGCCTGCCAATACCACGTTTGTCTCTGCGTCAGAGGGGGGAGCCGTCAGCGGAAACACCGTAACGTGGAACTTTTTCAAAATCTGGCCGGGGCAGACCAAAACGCTCACACTGGTGGTTCGGGTCAACGACGGGCTTGCCTGCGATACACCGCTTACCAATACGGTAAGCGCCATCACCCAAACCGATGAACCAAACACCGGCAACAATAGCGCATCGGCGACGGTCTCCACACCCTCGTGTGAAGGTGGTGGCGGTGAACCGACGCCGACTCCCACTCCGCCGGCTGGCGGAGGAGGTGAAGGAGGTGGCACTGGTGGGGGAGGCGGGCAAGGTGGCGGTGGAGGAGTCGGCGGCGCCAGCATCAGCGTCTGCACGGATCCCGCGCCGGGAAGCGCGCCGATACTTTTGTCAGCAACTGCCATCGCGGATAACCGCGCCACGCTTTCGTGGCTTCTGGCAACCGATCCGGTGACGTACTACCTCGTAGCCTATGGCACGTCTTCGGGCAATTACCAGTTTGGCAACCCCAACGTCGGCGGCCATGATACTATCAGCTACACCGTCGGCCAGCTCTCCGGCGGCACGACGTACTACTTTGTGGTACGAGCCGGCAACGGCTGCACGCCCGGACCCTTTTCCAATGAACTTTCCGCGTATGTGCCTGGAGGATTTATCGCAGGACCTGCCGAAGGATTTATCGAAGGCGTGCTCGGCGAAACAACCGAGGAGGCAACCGAGACGGCGGTTTTGGCAGCGGAAGAGGGAACAGTCGAAGGCGCTGCAACGTGTGAACGCTGTCTCTGGTGGCCGTTTCTTTTGACGGAACTGGTACTACTTCTGGCATACTCCTATGCCGTAACCCGCGCCATTGCCATCCGACCGCGCATTATCATAAGTCTCGCCGTTCCGGTACTCACCTATATCTTTTTCATTCTCTGGAACCCCGATTGTCTGGAAAACCCGTGGCTCTTCTGGATCATCCGGTCAGGCTCGTTCTTCTGCAAGTACTTCCTCCTCATTGATGTAGGGCTGTTCGGCCTGGCCACGCTCCTTTGGCAAAAAGTGTTCGGAGGACAGGCACCGAACCAAACCCCAACAGGTGAATCCAGTGAGTAGCCCGAGATGGTCCCGCGGTGTATCATGCACTCATGCTCACTCTTTTGTTTCTCATCCTCCAACTGGGCTTTGCCGTACTCATTTTTTATCTGTGCATCGCGTTTGTCACCGGCGCGCCGTTTGTGCCATCCACCAACCCGACGGCCCGGGCGATGATTCGCCTGGCCCGCATGAAGCCGGGCATGAAGGTGTATGATCTGGGTTCCGGCGACGGAAGGCTGCTGTTTCTGGCGGCCAAAGAGGGCGCAAGGGCAATTGGACTGGAGATAAATCCGCTCCTTGTCCTCTGGACATGGATCAAAAAAATGCTCTCAAAACGCCCCAAAACAGGGTTCAACCCTGCAGACCGCGTCACGGTGCGCTGGAAAAATTTCTGGAACGCCAATCTTTCCGACGCTGACGTCGTATTTGTCTATCTCCTCCCGTGGCGAATGGAAAAGTTGGCAGCAAAACTGAAACGCGAACTCAAGCCCGGCAGCGTCATCGTCTCCAACAGCTTCATATTTCCGTCTCTCAAACGTCTCGAGGAGGACCGCGACTCGCACG
>CAYHEP010000035.1:0-8901 GCA_964355775.1 uncultured Candidatus Saccharibacteria bacterium
TTATTCGCCGCATAGCTTTCCGGCTTGATGCGGGCGACAAAGCCATTGCCGGTAATCATGCCGACGATTTCGGAAATCATGGTTTTTGTGGGACCGTTGTAACCGATGTCCAGATGGATTTCAAATTGATAGAGATGTTCCGGAATACGATTACGAAGTTCGGCCACCACGCGTTGTGCAAGATCAAGCGAAAACACCGCTTCCTTGAGCATGCGGTCATGGTGATCAAACGCGCGGATCGGAGGCATGCGCTTCCAAAAGTATCGCCCGTGTTTGCCGATACGATGCACGGTCACGACGCTGACAAAGTCGGCGGCTTCTTGGTGCTGTTCTGAATCCGTACCAACGACAATCTCGTACTTGTTGTTTTCATCCTCGTGCACAAACGCTACGACATCGTCAATTACCTGCCCAAAATCCCGCCTCCCCTTTGAGGGGCTGATGAAATATTCTTCTGCTTTGTTATTCGCCAAAATCGCACTCATACGACTATGCTAGCACGCTTTTTGAAATTTTCCCAATCCTGCAAAAACCACGACGAGGACCATTTTTTGCTCATCCCCACTTTGAACACAAACTTGATTCCGTAGCGCTGTGAGGCCGAAACTTCTTGTTCTGGAAGACGTTTACCACTGCTTCGATCGCCTCCGTTGGCAAATATATGTGGTCGAACAAATTCCAATGCTTTTGCTACGGTTATGTCTTTTTCGATTTCGAAGGGAATGACAAAATCAACATTCCGCAATCCACTGATAATCAGCGTTCGAGTTTTTAAATCTTGAAAGGGCTTGCCTTTTTTTGCTATCAAAAAATTGTCCCCATTTACCACTACGACAAGAATATCACCTAAACTCCTAGCTGCGGCAAAAAGGCTTACGTGCCCCGGATGGATCGGATCAAATCCACCGCTTGTCATGACGATCATGCCTTTGAGTTTTGGACGAAGCTTTGCAAATTGCTCCAGTGATATTATTTTTGCTCCTAGTGATTTCATTTATTCCACTGTTACTGATTTTGCTAAATTTCTAGGCTTGTCGACATCGCGCTTGTTCAGCACGGCGCAGTAGTAGGCGAAGAGTTGGAGCGGGATGACGGACAAGATGGGAGAAAACATTTCAAGCGTCTTGGGAATATATATCACGTCTTCGGTGATTTTCAAAATGCTTTTATCTCCTTGCGTCGCCAACGCCAAGATCGGTCCCCCGCGGGCTTTAATCTCTTCGAGATTGGAAATAGTCTTTTCATACACACTGTCCTTGAGTGCAATGCCAAACGTGGGAAAATCTTTTGTGATGAGGGCAATAGACCCGTGTTTAAGCTCACCTGCGGGCAAACCCTCTGCGTGAATATATGAAAGTTCTTTGAGCTTAAGTGCTCCTTCCAACGCTACCGGGTAGCTATATTTTCTGCCCAAAAAAAACATATCCGGAAATTTGTGGAATTTTTTTGCAAGCTTTTCAACTTGAGGAGCAACTCTCAGCGTTTCGACAATCAATGCGGGAAGTTTCTTGAGCTCTTTTGCGATACGCTGACCGGTGACCAGCGACATACCCCGCTGGCGCCCAAGAAAGAGCGTCAAGAGTGCGAGTGCGGCGAGCTGGGACGTAGAAGCTTTCGTACTTGCCACAGCAATTTCCGGGCCGCTGTGAGTATAGATTCCGGCATCCGTTTCACGGGCAATCGCCGAACCAATCACATTGACAATACCAAGCGTCAGCAAGCCCTTCTGTTTAGCTTCTTGCAACGGCTCCAGAGTATCCGCCGTCTCACCCGATTGAGAAATAGCAATAAAAGCGTCGGGTGGAGCCATAACCGGTTTGCGGTACCTAAATTCCGATCCGATTGATGCCTCCACGGAGATTCCCGCATACTCTTCAAGCATATATTTTCCAATCATGCCAATGCAATATGCTGTACCACAACCGACGAGATGGATTTTTTGAGCATCTCTCAAGCGTTCGGCGACAGATTCTATTCCTCCAAGTTTTGCATTGCCATCTTTTTCGACTAGGTGACCGCGCAGTGTGTTTTTCAGCGATTCCGGTTGCTCAAAAATTTCCTTGAGCATGAAATGTTCGTACCCGCCTTTTTGGGTTGCTTCGATGTCCCACTCAAGTGTTTCCGGTTTCTTGGAAAGTTTCTGTTTTGCGAGGTTGGTAAATGTGACACCATCTTTGGTCACGATGGCGATTTCGCCGTCGTTGAGATACACGACTTGCTTGGTGTGCGTGAGGATCGCCGAAGCATCGGATGCGACTATCGCTTCACCGTCACCAAGTCCGATGACGATCGGTGAAGAGTTTTTTACTGCAACGATTTTGCCCGGATCGTCTTGCGCGATGATTGCCAGACCATACGCGCCACGCACCAGCTTGAGCGCTTTAATCACGGCCTGTTCGAGATTATTTTTTCCGCCTTTCGGGCTGGCGGACCCGCCAGTTCCTTTGGCGGGAAAATATTTCTCTATCAGGTGCGATAAAACTTCCGTATCAGTATCGGAGATAAATACGTGTCCTTCTTTTAAGAGCTTATCTTTCAGCTCACGGTAGTTTTCAATGATGCCATTATGAACAACAAAAATATTATTATGACAGTCAGGATGCGGATGAGCATTGCCGGAATTCGGTGCACCGTGTGTCGCCCAACGCGTATGAGCAATCCCCCAGTTCCCTTTCGGCAACGACCCATTTGAAAGCGCGACCAAATCATCGACACGGCCGGCGGTTTTTTTGTGAGTCAGCCTATCTTCGCCGTCCGCAACGCAAATCCCCGCGGAATCATATCCGCGATATTCAAGGCGCTTAAGTCCTTCCAATAATAAAGGCGCCGCCTCACGTTTTCCAACATAGCCGACTATGCCACACATAAAGAGAAGACTACCACATATTAGAGACGAGATTCAACGTCAGGCGGGTGATCATCGGTTGCCACGCGGGCAAGATTTCGCTCGATGACAATCGAACCTTTTGGATCGCGGATACGGAAAAAAACGGAGCGTTCATGCTTTGGAATCAATACTGAAAAAAATATTTGCTTGAGAGAACCGAGATTCGGCATGGCAAGAGGCGTTGTTTGGACTACATGACGATCGGCGTCGAGCAATTCTATCTTGTAAGCGTCGGTGGTCGCACCAGCCACTACCGGATAACCGCGCTTTTTTACCATGCGGGAAAGTGACAACGGAGTGCCGGATTTTGGCTTGTACAAAAACATCGCTTCCAAAACCGGCTCCGCCGGCGTAATTTTGCCCTGCGCCACCAAATCCCAGTAAGTCGGTTTCTCCAAGGAACGTGTCGAAGCCGCCGGTCCTTTTGCAAAAGAAGCACTTAAGGAAACTAAGTACGCGCGGGAAATATAAAAAGCACTCAAAACAATGATCGCCACAAACGCCAATATCGGTCCGTAGCTGTTGCGGGTTGGAATAATCGGCTCAAGATTGGTCCCTGTCTGCATGGTTATAGTATACCTGATTTATTCGTGGATGAAAATCGGGATACCCACATCCGCCCAGTTATAGAGTCCCTCCATGTCTTTATATGAAACATTCACGCATCCATGACTCATAGGAACGCCGAAATTGTTGTGCCAAAAAGCGCCATGAATATAATAGTGAGGAATAATCTGCATATTCCATTTTGTATTTGGATAATAGTAAGAGCGTGTACCGTCAGGATTAAAACCTTGATAGAGAACCGCGGGTCGTTTTATCTGTACCGCAAATGTGCCTCGAGGCGTCCAGTAGCCTTTTCGAGCCGAGGAAATCAAAATATGTCCGATGATCCTATCGCCCTCGTAGTACCGCAACTGCTGTTCGCTGATATCTATGTCTATGCGCTTGTTGAGCGGATTAAGTGTGCTGACTGGCAACGCAACTGCACGCGCGTGAGCGATTGAAGGTGCGATGAAAAGAAAAAGTATAAAAAGAAAAAAATAGCGTTTCATAAAAGTACTTCAGTGCCCCGGCTTTGCTGTCTGTCGGGGCACGATGAAGGAACACGAGTCTACCCTACGCATGGCCAATGCGCGGGAAAAACAACGAAGCGGCGATGGCGGGATCTACACTGATCTCTGGGCTACCATCGTTGGGGCTGACGGCAAATCCAGCACCAAAATCCGTTGTCATGAGCAAGCCCTGCTCCGTCAACGAATCAAGCGCGGTGGCCAGATCTTTCGTAGAGACTCCGGCCCAGTCCATCAAATCACGAACCCCGACAACGCCGTCGGGGCACAGCAAGATGTACCTGAAGATCCGCTCTGCAAGCGGATCCAGTCCGAGCTTGCGTGCCATCTTCGGCTTCCTTTCCGGTTCGCTTCCGCGTTGAACCTATGTACAGTAAACCACCTCCTAATGGGGGTGTCAAAAAATATGAAAATGGTGGACCTGGCGGAAATCGAATCCGCGCCTCGTCGTTGCGAACGACGCGTAATACCACTTTACTACAGGCCCAGTCCACATTTTATACCACGCTCGCATAAAATTTGCTACACTGGATGCAATGGAGCATCTTCATACATGCCTTGCATGCGGGAACGCGCCAACGATTCATTTTATGGAAAAGTTTTCTGCGTTTGTGGATACGGAAGTATCGCCATGGTTCCGTCCGCTTGATACTCTGCGACGCCGTATCGAACCGCTGGTAAATCCCGCTTTGGACAAGCTCGAACTTTTGGCGATGGGCGCATGCAATACGCTTCACATCGGGAAGTTTTTGGATCGCGCCGATCATCGTACGCCCATGCGGGCTGTGTGTTTTTGGGAATCGGCGAAAAAACGCGGCATACACATGTACGAATTTCGCCTCTTCGGACGCCCATTTGATCTGTACATCGCAACATACAAAGATCGCGTGATCGTGTTTGACGGTTTGCCGCGCCCGGGCACGCATAGCTCCGCGTCACTCGATTGGATGGACGACAAAGCAATCATCCACAAGCGATTTTCGGCTACCGGTATTCCGGTTGCTATGGGCGGAGTAGCGCGTAGCAAGCGGCAAGCTATCGAGATTTTTACAAAGACTCCCCATCCTGTCATCATCAAACCCAACATCGGTTCTCGAAGTCGCCACACTACCATCCATATTACGACCGAAGCAGACCTCGTGCGTGCCTACCGATGCGCAAAAGAGCTTTCTCCTTGGGTCATCGTGGAGCAGGAATTGACCGGACGCGTTTACCGCGCTACGGTGATCGGCGGAAGTGTCGTCGGCGTCCTCCGCCGTGATCCTGCGCATGTCGTCGGCAACGGACACCTTTCCATCCGGACGCTCGTTGAGATCGAAAACAAAAATCCGCTGCGGCGCGGACCCATATTTCATCTGTTGCCCGTCAACACAACAAGTACGAAATATTTATCAAAGCAGGGTCTCGATTGGAATACGATTCCCAAAGCTGGACAGTATATCGAACTTGGCGATAAAGCGAGTCGAGGAGCGGGAGGATCCACCGCCGATGTGACGGACTCGGTACATCCCGACAATATGGCGCTCTTTGAAAAAATCGGACGCGTGTTAGACGATCCCCTCGTCGGCATTGATTTTATCATCGAGGATATGAGCAGGTCGTGGAAAACACAAAAAAACTGCGGGGTGATCGAATGTAATAGTATGCCCTTTATCGATCTCCACCACTATCCGCTCTACGGCAAACCCCGCGACGCCGCCGGCGCGCTGTGGGATTTAATCTACAAAAACTCCTGATGGTACGGTTTCTTCGGGATGATCCGGCGTGCGCCACGTCAAACGTACGCTACCGCCTCCGATCATGTTGTGGTATTCAAAGATGATAGGATGCGAACCCGCGGAAAGCATGAGAGCTTTATCTGATCGATGCATGGAATGTGGACCCCAATCATCGATGACGAAAACTCCATCCGCCATCAAGCGGGCGCCGTCATCGGATTCAATAGAAAAGATGTACTGTCCCGGTTTTGCAATGTGCACGGTCCCGGACCAACGGACGCTAAACGGCGTCCTGACGGGAAGCGATGAGCGCCAATTTTCATCAATGACCTGTTCTTGGCGCGTAATCACGGGAGTCCCCTCAAACGTATCGTTGTTCCAGTATTGTGCGGATAATCCTGCGCTTGCCGGATCGGGGAACCCTTTCATTTCTCGGTGTAAAATGGGAGCAAAAGCGATGATAACTAGCGCAACAGCGATGGCTTTTTGTTTGTTCCGAAAACTCACGACCACCCACATCAGAATGAGTGGAATGAGCTGTAGCACTCCGGACAATCCCACCAAACCACCCGCATTGACGGCAGTAGAAAATCCGACAATGCCATGATGGGACGAATCAAACATGGCATCACGGTTTAATCCAAACTGACCGCTGAGAAAGTGCGGGATGAAAAAATCCAGCAATGGATTTGCGTAGTCGTACGGTACACGCGGCTCCACGGCGGTAGCCATGAGCATAGTAGTGGCACCTGCTACCAACAGGACCAAAAAAAGGTTTCGCCACCTCATCGCTGCAAATCCAAGCGGAAGGGCGAGAAATGGCAAGAGGAGGACAAGCTGGCGGGGTCCGGTGGATGCTCCGCCGCCCCAATACACGATCGAGTCTCCATAGCACGCGACAAAAATAACCATCAGGAGGGTCATCACCGCAACCAGTGCAAGCTCGAGACGAAAAGTTTTACTGCGATACCAAAGATAGAATCCTCCGATTGCCAAAAAAAGGATGGGGTTGATATACAGCAAGCCTCGTTGGGGCACGATCAAGATTTGCCATAGCACCTCAAGAAATCCGTGCAAGCCCGGCCAGTGGATGCCGGCAAAGCCAAGCGCCATACCGACGAAGCCGGACCCGTTGTGTCCCAGCGCCTGATACGCCGAAAAAAATACTTTCCCAAATGCAAGGACATTGTACGCTCCCAATACTGCCGCCATTGCTAAAGCCCCGACAAAAAAGGGCCACGCGACTTTCCTAGCCGACATCACCGCATAGATTGCCAACAGTAAGGCAATGATGAGCGCCGGGTATTCAATAACAACGGCAAGACCCGCAAACAATCCGGCAAGAAGATACGTTTTCCAAGAACTAAACCGGAATATCAACCAAAACGAACCCACCAAACACGCAACCGCCTGTGCATGACCGAAGTACAACGTAGAAAACGGAAATACGATCGTCCCCAGCCAAATCCCGATCACCACGAGCATCGCGGGCATGCGTTTTCCGATGATTCGTTGAAGCACATCGTACATTGCGACTCCGGCAAGCGCCGATGGAATGCTCACCAAAAGCACGGTCAGTAGGTATGTGATCAGGTGCCACGATGCCCAATCGGGTACACCAAGCCAGCCAACCACCGTACGTATAATAAACATCGGGATGACCGCAAGGAGGGAAGAACCCGGAGCTTTGGCCGGAAATACATGGCGCTCCCCTCGCACCGTAATTACCGCAACATCGGCGGTGTTGTATGCAAAAGAATCAATGTACAAATGATGCTCGTCCAAAATCGCCCGCGCCTGATCAAACCTTGCAGCTTCGTTGTGCGCAGTGGATTGATAAAAGTAGGCGTAGGTAATCGTCAAGAAGACAAAAAGAAAAACGGATACCGTGAAGATTTTTTTCTTCATAGGATATTTGTCGGGCTGCGGAGAGTCGAACTCCGTCATCATCCTCCCGAAGGATGCGTACTACCATCATACGCCAGCCCGCAATGCTTTATAGTGTCAGATTTTCCAAAAAAACGCCAGCTAGGATGGTTAAAAATACAACTTTTCAAAGTGTAACCCAATACCGGCATTTTTGAGGCATACCGGAAGCACTGTCGGGTACTGATTCCAAAACTCCCCCGTTTGCTTCGATAATCTTTCGTGAACCGGTATTGTTTTCATCACAAGTCACTAATGCTTTTTCAATTCCCAGTTTTTTTGCTTCCCCAAGAGCCAGTTTCAATATGGTCGTGCCATAGCCTTTGTTTCGTTTCGATGGCCGGATCCAGTAGCCGATGTGTCCCCCTATTTTGGAAAGTTGCTCGTTCAACCGGTGCCGTATGGAAACCCATCCGATAAACCCACCCTCGTCAATCAGCCACAGCTCGGTAGACGGCACATGACCTTCCGCAAGATTGACTCCCTTCGCATAATCAAGTCGTTTCTGAATAAACTGCTCAAACGTCTGGCCGTCTTGAGGCTTGTCAATCCTCGTCAGCGCCGTTTCTTCCCCGGCCTCCCGCACTGCCGAAAGATAGCTTTCTTGATACTGGATTGGTGGTTCGCAGAGTTCCCTAAATTATTTCGGATGCGGAATTATGGTGATCAGGTAATAGGTATCGCCTACAATCTTAAAATAGAACCTCCAACCTTTCGTTACTCTCGCCTGCCAGATGTTTTGAGACTCATCATATTTTTTGGCACGAAGAGACGGATGACGAATATTGCGCTCGAGAAGCCAGCGTTGTTTATCAAAAGCCTTTTGAACTTCGTGGGGAGCGTGGATATAATCCTGCGTAAATTGATGTGTCCGATAGGTGTTCATCGAACAGATCGTTTGCCCCGTTTCGTTCTGAATTTTTTGGCTTCTTGATGCAAGGAAGTAATCAAATCATCCCAATTCTCATACGGCCCGTACGTGCGCCCCTCGGCGATATCCTTGAGCCCTTCGGCAATGTGTGCATCAATAAAAGCCTTGCGTTTATCCACGACGCGCTGTGGCACGAAAGTAATGATCCCATTCACCATTCTGGCTTTCAAAAAATCGCCAACCTGCAATGCGGCTTTTTTGCGCATCGAAACCGGCAACGTAACTTGATATTTTGTTTTTACGCGAACCAGATCTGTGTCCATAGTTGGAAAGTTAAACTTTCTTACTATTGTAGTATTCTAGGAAGTGTTTGTCAAATCTTTATTCATTCGATCGAAGAAAGCATTGAGCACTTCGCCATCATGC
>CAYHEP010000036.1:0-8110 GCA_964355775.1 uncultured Candidatus Saccharibacteria bacterium
ACAAGCAAACTCCTCGCGCCGTTTATTCCCTTTACGGCCGAGCACATCTACAAGCAAGTGAGCAACCGCGCCGAATCAGTGCATTTGGAAGACTGGCCCCTCCTTCGCCAAGGCTTCGTAGGGCAAGCCAAGTATTACAATCCGGAGCTGGAGGCCGACATGGCAAAGATCCGTGAGATCGTCACACAAGGATTAGCTTTGCGGAAAACGGGAAATCTCAAAGTACGCCAACCGCTCGCGTCGCTTTCGGTAAAAGAGAAAATCAATCCCGATCTTGAGCGGTATATTTTAGATGAAGTCAACGTAAAAGCGATTTTATTTGCTCCGAGCCAAGAGGAAGCGGTAACACTTGATACTCATATCACGGAGGCGTTGAAGATCGAAGGCTATGCCCGGGAGATTTCGCGCGCCATCCAAGAGATGCGCAAAGATGCCGGCTACCAGATGGGGGACAAGGTGAACGTGTTTTGGGAATCCACGCACCCGCAAGCCAAAACCGCCATCTCCCAACTTACTGACATCGCCCCCAAAACCGGTAACACATTTGATGTAGAGAAAGAATTTGAATTGGCGAGTAGAGTGAAGATTTGGTTGGGAATCCGCAAATAACCATCTCCCTCCAACTCCCTCTTATAAATAAGAGGGAGAGCAAATCTATAAATGAATAATTATCTCATAGAAGGTCTATCTGGTACTGGCAAAACGACCGTATGCCAAGAATTGAAAAGACGAGGATACAAGACAATAGAGGCAGATGATGACTTCGGTTTTTATGGCGATCCTATAACAGGTTTGCCAACAAAAAATAAACATCAGCTAAATTGGATATGGGACAAAAAGAAAGTCAGTGAAGTATTGAGCAATACAAAAGAAGTGGTTTTTGTGTGCGGTGGAGCGATGAATCAAGATGAATGTATGAGTTATTTCAAAAAAGTCTTTACCCTTTCTATTGACGACCAGACTTTGAGAGATCGTTTATTGAACAGAACCAATAATGATTTCGGTAAGCACCCAGATGATTTGGCAAGACAGTTAGAATGGAATAATGGCACCATAGAATATGCAAAACAACGCGGTACAATACTTATTGATGCCACAAAATCGGTACATGCAGTGGTAGATGAGATACTGAGCTATGTCACATGAATAATCAATTTTTGAAACATTTAGAAATTAGAGCATTGATTATACATTCTTCATTCATCATTCGACATTAATCCCATGCGCTTTCAGGCTATAATTCTCAAGAAAACACCCATTCGCGAGCACGATGAGCTCATCATGTGCTACACCGCTCATGCGGGGAAGCAGCGGTATCAGGCGAAAAGCTCGATGCTGGCCGCGTCCAAGCAGGGCCATCATCTGGACGTGCTCAACCTTGCCGAATTCAATATAATAGAGGGGAAGCACCATCCGATCATTGCGAGTGCTGTTTCGGTTGATTCGTTTCAGAGGCTGAAAAGCTCGCTGGGTGCGATGGCGCAGGCTTTTTTTGTGCTGGAATGCTTTGATAAACTCGTCTTTGAAAACGAGCGTGACGACAAGCTATGGGAATATTTGCTCCGTACGTTGCGCACCGGCGTGATCGATCAGCGCGAGCTCATTTCCACACTGGGGTATCATGGCGACACACCGCTCTACGATCTCTATCCGTCGGCATTCCGATCTCTGCAGTTTTTGAAAAATGTGGTACAATCCTAATCATGGATTCAGCAACTCCCGATTTTAAAGTTGAGCCGCTCAAACTTCCTGCTGTTACGCCGACGCTCAAAATCACAGCTGTAGCCGTGGGGCTACTTGTGGTAGCGGGAATTTTATATGCTATCTTCGGTCGTGCGCCGTTTTCGGAGCGTAATGTGACGTTGACGATCAATACTCCGAGCTCGATTTCGTCGGGCGATGCGGTAATCTACAAAATACAGTATGAAAACAAAAACCGTTCCGCACTTACGCATGCGCGCATTACGTTTACCTATCCACCGGATGCAGTACCTTTGAAAGGGGGGAATGTCAGTACTCAGCTTTCAGAAAGTGTCATACTGGATACGATCGCGGGACATAGTAGTGGGGAACAATCATTTACTGCGCTCGTGGTGGGTTCGCAAGGCAATGTGCGTACCGCGCGCGCGACACTTACGTATAATCCGGAGAACTTGACGACCGAGCTTCGAAAAACCGTTGACTCCGCTATTACTATCGCATCGCTTCCGATTCAGCTTACCGCCGTTGCTCCGCCTACGGTACTCAATGGTCAAACACTGACCTATATCGTAGATTACCGAGATCAAACAGCAGAACCTATAGCCAATATTAGGATTCAAATGCAATATCCAGAGGGATTTACTATTATATCTGTAACGCCAAAAACAACCGGACTATCAAATGGCCTCAATCGCCAAGTGTATTGGGATATTCCGATGATCGCGCCGGGCGAGGGGGGACGTATTACGCTACAAGGTACCGTGCAGGGCAGGGAAAAAGACGCGAAAACACTTTCGGTGTTGCTCAAGCGCCAGCTTGATACGCCGGCCGGTGCGGTGTATGTAAATCTGGAGAGCACGCAGGTATCGTCGGTCATTGCGACGCCGTTGCTGTCGGCTGTCATTTCCGTTCAGGACACCACGTCCTATACCGCGCACGTATCGGATTTGCTACAGTATAAAATCTTTATCAGTAACAATTCCGATGTTGATCTCTCAAGTCTCACGTTGACCGCACAGCTTGAAGGCACGATGTATGATTTGTCTACGGCACAGTCAGCCGGTGCGTTTGACAGCAGGACCCGGATCTTTCTGTGGAATTCCGCTGTGGTACCAGAACTTGGTCTATTGCGTGCTCATCAATCTGTTACCGTGCCGTTTTCTTTGCGGGTAAAGCCGACGTTTCCGTCGGTGATTGGTACGAAAGACTCGTTGCTCAAAGCCTCGGTGCACTTGGAGACCGTCAATGTGCCGGACGTATTTCAGGTTGATACGCTTTCCGCCAACGATCAGATTATTTCAAAGCTTTCAACCTCGATGGCTTTTAACGGAGAATTGAAATCGATGGTTGCTCCGCATGTTGACCAAAAGACCCCGTACATCATCCATCTGACGCTTGCCAATCCGTTCAACGATATCGCGCCTGCCAAAGTCAGCGCCGTGCTTTTGCCGGGGGTAAGTTGGGATAGTGCCGTGCAAGTCGCCGGCACGCAAATCCAGCCTGCCTATGATCTTAAAACAAGTACCGTGACGTGGAATATCGGATCCGTTCCAAGCGGGGTGGGGGTTGCGTTTCCTGCCTTTGAGCTGTATTTTCAAGTTGCCGTCGTACCGTCAATCAATCAAGTTCAGCAGACTATTCCTTTGGTAAAGGATATAACGTTCGAAGGCACTGATATGTTGACCAAGGAAAAAATAGTCGAAACCGTGCGTGATTTTTCAAGCTCCAGCGTACTACCATGACATCTATAGATAAAATCATATCGCTGTGCAAGCAACGAGGCTTAATATTCCCGGGATCCGAGATCTACGGCGGTTTGGCGAATTCATGGGACTACGGTCCGCTGGGGGTACAACTCAAGAAAAACATCAAAGACGAGTGGTGGAAGCGATTTGTCGAGCGCCGATCGGATATGTACGGCATCGATCCGGCGATCATCATGAATCCCAAAGTGTGGGAGGCAAGTGGCCATGTCGCCGAATTTGCCGATCCGCTTGTGGAGTGCAAATCTTGCCACGGCCGTTTTCGCAAAGATCAAATCGGCGATGCGTGTCCGACGTGTGGCAAAAAAGAATTTACTGATGCGAAGCAATTTAATTTATTATTCAAGACATTTCTTGGTGTGACGGAGGATTCATCCACCACGGTCTACTTGAGAGGGGAGCTAGCGCAGGCGATGTTTGTGGACTATCCCGCTATCGTCCAGACGATGCGGCCGAGCTTGCCGTTTGGTATTGCGGCGCAGGGCAAAGTATTTCGCAACGAGATCACGCCGGGCAATTTTATCTTTCGCACGCGCGAGTTTGATCTCATGGAGTTTGAATATTTTGTAAAGCCGGAAGATTGGGAAAAGCAGTTTGAGTATTGGCGACTCGAGATGCAGGCTTGGCTCAAGCACTTGGGCGTTGATCTGGCGCATGTCCACGAAGTGGAAATTCATGATGGCGAGAGAGCACACTACTCCAAGCGCACGATAGATTTTGAATATGATTATCCGTTTGGGCAAAAAGAGCTATACGGTCTCGCGTATCGCACGGATTTTGATTTGAAGCGGCATGCCGAAGCAACCGGCAATAATTGGGGAGTACTGCCGCATGTCATCGAGCCGACGTTTGGCATAGACCGATCTCTACTCGTTATGTTGCTTGAAGCGTATCGAGAGGAAGATATAGAAGGAGAGACGAGAGTAGTACTTGGATTGCCGAAATGGGCGGCGCCAATTCAAGTAGCTGTCTTGCCGTTGTCAAAAAAAGAAGAGCTTTCAAAGCCGGCGCGCGAGCTCGCTGAAACGCTTCGCAAGCACTTTCGCGTCGACTACGACGAAACACAATCCATCGGCAAACGCTATCGACGCCAAGACGAAATTGGCACGCCATATTGCGTAACATTTGACTTCGAGACAATTAACGACAACAAGGTCACGGTGCGTGATCGCGATACTATGAAACAAGATCGCATCGCTATAGCTGAACTTTATTCCTATTTAAACAAACTATTATGATGACACGACACACGTATCCCAACGGCTTGCGGCTGATCACGGTTCCCATGGCAAGCACCGAGACGGTGACAGTTTTGGTGTTGGTGGGTACCGGATCGCGATATGAATCGCGGGAGATCAACGGTATTTCGCATTTTTTGGAGCATTTGATGTTTAAAGGCACGACCAAGCGCCCTGGCGCGCTGGATATTTCCGAGGAATTGGATAGCATTGGCGCGGAGTATAATGCGTTTACAGGAAAGGAATACACCGGCTACTACGTGAAATGCGCCGCCAATAAAATCGACGTGGCGCTCGATGTGATTTCGGATATTTTTCTCAATTCAAAGTTCGATTCAGCGGAAATAGACAAGGAGCGCGGACCTGTCAAAGAGGAAATAAATATGTATTTTGACACCCCACCCCGCTATGTGGGGACGCTCTATGACGAGCTGGTCTACGGCGACCAGCCGTTGGGATGGGACATCGCCGGACCCAAGGAGAACATAGACCGGCTCCAGCGGGAGGATTTTGTAAAATATTTTGCTTCCCACTATGCCGCGCGCAATACGGTCATCGCCGTTGCGGGAGCCGTAGCAACGGAAAATATAAAGCAAAAAGTGGAAAATTATTTTACTCCGATGCGGGAGCATGAACCATTTAAAGCAATTCCTGTTGCAGAACATCAAAAAGCGCCGGGATTGAAGATTTTTTACAAGCCCACCGAGCAAACGCATATCCAGCTGGGATTCCGGGCGTACAGCAGATTCCATCCGATGGCTGATACACTGGATGTCATAGGGACGATTTTGGGTGGTGGAATGAGTTCGCGGCTGTTTGTCGAGGTGCGTGAAAAGCGGGGACTGGCGTACCGTATCAGCGCCGGATCGAGTGAATACAATGAAACGGGGGACTTTACGACATCAGCCGGACTAAACAACGACAAGCTGATCGAAGCGTTGAAAATTATCACCCACGAACACCGGCGCTTGATCGATGAGCCTGTTTCCGCAAAAGAGCTGACCAAGATCAAAGATTATATCAAGGGCAAATTTGCCATCGGTCTTGAGCCGTCCGATGCGCAGGCGTCGTTTTACGGAGAGCAGGAGCTTTTGGAAAACAAAGTGCTGACGCCCGAGGAACGGCTTGCCAAGATCGATGCGGTGACTGTCGAGCAGATCCAGCAGGTCGCTACCGAGCTCTTTCGTCCCGAGCGGATGAACCTCGCGCTGATCGGACCGTTTAAAGAAGGAGACGCTAACATATCAAAATGTCTGAACCTGTAACACTGGATATCAAAGCAAGCACGATCATGAAAGCTCTCGCGGTCATTTTGGGATTCGTGTTTTTGTATTTACTCAAGGAAGTGGTGGTGATCGTGTTTTTGGCGATCGTGATCGCGTCTGGCGTCAGTCCGTTTGCCAATTGGCTTGAGGAAAAAAAGATACCGCGCCTTTTGGGTGTCATCGTATTGTATGTGGTTTTGTTCGGTTTGCTGATTGTCATGCTTTCACTCGTAATCCCCACGATGGCGTACGAGCTCAACCAGCTCGCGCTGAACTTGCCAAAGTTTTTTACCGGATTGAGCAATACGCTGGAAACCGCGCAAACTTCCTCGCGGTACTTCAATATCATTACCGATATTCAAAATACGCTGGACAGTTCGTCGCAATTTCTTCGTGTTTCATCGGGATCGGTGCTGAATTTCGTTGTCGGGGTTTTTGGAGGATTGATTTCGTTTGTAGCGATCATCGTGATTTCTTTTTATTTTTCCGTTATGCGCCAAGGCGTGGCAGGATTTTTTAAATCGGTACTTCCAGGCGCTTATGAAGACTATGTGATTGGACTTTGGAAACGAGGGGAGGCTAAAGTGGGGAAGTGGTTTCAGGGACAACTCCTGCTCGCTCTTATTGTAGGATTGCTGGTGTTTGTGGGGCTCTCGCTGTTCCATATCAAATATGCGCTTTTGCTAGGGATTTTGGCAATGATGTTTGAGCTCGTGCCGATCGTAGGTCCTGTCATGTCAGCGATTCCCGGCATTATCCTTGCTTTTGCGCAGTCTTCGACCCTTGGCATCGGTGTTTTGGTGTTTTATACCGCTGTCCAGCAATTGGAAAGCCACATTCTAGCTCCACTGATTTTAGGCAAGACGCTGGGATTGCATCCGGTGACCGTGGTGATCGCCCTCTTGATTGGAGGCAAATTAGCTGGTATCCTAGGTATTCTGCTCGCGGTTCCAGTGGCAGTAGTGATTGTGGAAGTGCTTGATGATATCGCCGAACAGCGCCAAAGCAAGAGAGCCGTAGGAACGTAAGCCGATGTAGCTCAGCTGGTAGAGCAATTCTTTCGTAAAGAATAGGTCGTCGGTTCGAATCCGACCATCGGCTCCAGAATTTATGACACGTTATACACTAAAAAAACGAGCAGAACTTCACTCGCATCTTGGTTCGTCGGTAGACCCTGTAATCATGTGGACGATTGCTCATCAGCAAGGCATCAAACTTCCCTCCAAAGATTACTGGGATTTTGAAGAAATGATTACGATGTCTGCAAACGAGCGTAACACCTCGCTCGAGGAGATGGACCGTAAATATTTTGAGTGGACTGAGCGTATTCAATCGTCACCGGAAGCTATCGAGATGTCGGTGTACTCGGTAATTGGCGGTGGGTATAGGAAATGCAACATTGTCTTGCAGGAACTTCGCTTTAATCCAATGCGGCGCAACCGTGCCGGTGAACGCGATCTTGATCATATCATCAGTGCCAGCCTGTGGGGTATGCAACGCGCGATTCTTGACTATCCACAGGTCAAAGCAGGAATCATTCTCTCCATGGATCGTCGTTTTTCATTCGAGCAAAATGAGATTATTTTAAAAAAGGCCATTCGGTACGCCAAAGATGGTGTCGTTGGTGTTGATATTGCCGGGCCAGACGTTAAGAGTTTTTCTATAGAGAAGCATGCATCGCTGTTTTTCCGTGCGCGTGATGCGGGTTTGGGCGTAACCATTCATACAGGTGAGGAAGGTTCGATTGATGAAATGCGTTACGTGGTAACCACGATAAAACCCGACCGTATCGGCCACGGCGTGTTATCGGCAAAAGATCCGTCACTCCTCGAGCTTATGCGCGATCATGGTGTGACACTTGAGATTTGTCCGACATCAAATTTAAAGAACAGTATTGTTAAGAATGTGGATGAATTGCGCTCCATCATCCGCGCATTTGTTGGCCATGGCATAAAATTCACCATTAATACTGACGGACCGGAGATGTATCAGTCGAATTTGGCTGACGAAGAGATATTCTTGCTTAAAGAGAAAATTCTTAGTCAAGAGGAGATTGATCAAGCCACAGCATGGGCATTCGAAGCAACGTTCGTGCACGTCTGATACCAGGTTAAGAAAAACCATATCAACCGCACAACTACTT
>CAYHEP010000037.1:0-7217 GCA_964355775.1 uncultured Candidatus Saccharibacteria bacterium
TGCGTTTGGATAAACTTTTTGCGTGGAACGACGTCCGATCCCATGAGGACGTCAAATATATTGTCGGCGGCTTCGGCATCGTCCACTGTCACTTGAAGCAAAACTCTATTTTCTGGATTCATAGTAGTTTCCCAGAGCTGATCCGGATTCATTTCTCCCAAACCTTTGTAGCGCTGGATCGAGACACCTGCGATCTTGTCGTCATCTTCTTTTACGATATTGTCTTCAGGCAGATTGTTTTTGTTCAATGGCGTGACCGTAAAACCTTCCTCCGCCTCGTCTTTCCTTTTTTTGTCTGCTTTTTCGGTTTTTTGGCTCTTGCGCAGGACGTCGAGCGCGAGCTCTTTTTCGGCATCGGAGTAGACATACTGCACGGCACCGGATTTGCGGATCTGATACAACGGCGGTTGGGCGATGTAGAGATGCCCTGCCTCTATGACCTTGGGGAAGTAGCGATAAAAAAGCGTCAACAATAGCGTGCGTATGTGCGCGCCGTCCACATCGGCATCGGTCATGATGACGATCTTGTGATAACGCAATTTGGTAATATCAAACTCCTCGGCAATAGCCGTCCCCATGGCGACAACCAGCGCGCGTATCTCTTCACTGCCAAGCATTTTGTCGATGCGGGACTTTTCTACGTTTAAAATTTTACCTTTCAGCGGAAGGATGGCTTGCGTCCGGCGATTGCGTCCTTGCTTTGAACTGTTATGCACAAACACTCCGCTTGCGAGCGCGAAGTTATGAGTTTCCGGAACTTCAAGATCATAGACGTCCATTTTTTTATCAAGCTGTACAATTGAAACAATACGGTGATTAAAATGCGCTACCGCGTCATGCAGTCGAGGCAATTCATTGTTAAAAAAACGATTGAGAATTGTATCAAAGCGCAACAGGCTTTTATCATTTGTCGTTTTTCGAATTTTCTCATATTCACTGATGTCAATATCACCTGTCTGCTTAAAAATACCGTACAGTATGGTAAGTGCTTTTTGTTGGTATGTCGAATTGTAAGCCATTTTTCTCCTCACACGGAAGGCATCAGTCCACTGACCATTCGTCTTCTCGCTCCGCCATGCGACCAAATTCTCATCCTGCCATTGTCTCTGTGCTGCCAGAGAATATTCATCGCGTTTTTCAGGGTGTTTTTCAAAAAAATTCTTTGTTCGCTTCGATTGCTCTTTGCGATTTATTTCACTGCTCCAATGCTTCTTTTGTTGTCCGTTGAGATTGATATTGTTCGCTAGTCTATACTTTTCATTTGATCCATAGAATTCAAGAAATTTCCCTACCATAAATTTTTTATACGCAGGATTTGACCACTGCTTTTTTGCCCGCTCACTCAACATCGCCCGCATCTTTGGTGATTTCATGATTGCACTAATCCGTGCACGATACTCAGGGTCCTGATGAGCTGCTCTGATTTTTGCAAGAACGTCTGGACGAGACATTGTTTCTCGGACCACGTCCTGATGTCGCTTGAAATGATCCACACGAGAAAGTCGCACAAGA
Organism: uncultured Candidatus Saccharibacteria bacterium; assembly: GCA_964355775.1. Classification (GTDB taxonomy): domain Bacteria; phylum Patescibacteriota; class Minisyncoccia; order 2-02-FULL-40-12; family IGHO2-01-FULL-4-A; genus JBBTSB01. Next base: position 1,513 of record CAYHEP010000037.1, read on the forward strand.
TTGTCAGGATTATTGTTGAGTTTTTTAAAATCTTTATGATGCCGTTGGGGTCCGTCTTCTACCTTGTATATTCCTTGTTTCAAATTGTACTTGTCTGACAGTAGATGTGTGAAAATCCAGAAATGGTCTACTGGATCGAATACCATTTCGTACCCCTCAATAGTAATACGTTTTCCGAGTCGAGAAAACTGTCGATTCAGCGGCATCAGCGAATCCTCTTTCGTCAACTTTTCGGCTTCTCTGTATGATCCATCGCGAAGCATAAAGCGATGATCGGGAGTGCAGGTTATGGTTTCGTCATTGTCCAACGTTACCTTGATCACTTCAGCGTTTTTCTTAGTGATCTGTACATTGCGGATCGATGCGACAGCAACATGACTATCGTTGCCGATCGTGTAGCAGTAGTTTTGTTTTCCCTGTTCTTGTTCTTTGAGCAATTCCTGAAATTCAAGATTCCTGCCGTCAAGCAGAGCTACCCTAGTATCCGCAGAAAAACAACCGCCGGCGGACTCTCCCTCAACGATGAAAATTTCGGATTCCGACGGATCTTTTGAGGAGCAATCGGCGAGTTTGCCGGGAAGTGTAAAGCCTTCCAGAGCTCCTTTGCGGATTACGGTATCGCGGGCGGCTTTTGCGGCGATTCGCGCTTTTGCGGCCAAGATGACCTTGCCCATGATGGAGCGTCCATCAGTCGGATTGCGCTCCAGCCAATCGGCAAATTCCGTCCCAAACACCGTCTCCACGGCATTTCGGGCTTCGGGAGTGCCGAGTTTTGCCTTTGTCTGTCCTTCAAATTGCGCTTCTTGGAGACGAACAGACACAACCACCGTGAGTCCCTCCCGCACATCTTCGCCGGTGAGATTGTCTTCCTTGTCTTTGATAAAGCCATTCTTGCGGGCGTAGTCATTCAGCACGCGTGTAATAGAGGTGCGAAATCCGGTGAGATGACTCCCCCCTTCGATGGTGTGCACGTTGTTCGCGAATGAAAGTTCGTGGCCCTGAATTGCGTTTGTGTATTGCAATGCAACTTCCACCATCATTTTGTCATGCTCCTTGCCGACATAGAAAATATTTGTATGTACGGGTTCCTCATGGCGGTTCAGAAAGCTGACATAGGACAAGATACCGCCTTCAAAGTAAAACGTATGCGTCATCGGCAATGCCGCACGCTCATCGCGCACGTCAATGCGTACGCCTTTGGTCAAATATGCTTGTTGGCGCAATCTCGTGAGTACGCGTTGCCAATCCCAGACGATTTCTTTAAAAATTTCAGGATCGGGCTCAAACAACACCATCGTGCCATGCTCCTTGCTTGTGTCTGTTTTCTTGACGGCTTTCACGGGAGCACCGCGTTTGTATTCCTGCTCGTAGATTCCCCCGTCGCGTTGGACTTCGACTTTCAGATAACTGGACAATGCGTTTACCACCGAAACGCCGACGCCGTGCAAGCCGGTGGAGACCTTGTATGAGTCGCCGCCAAACTTGCCTCCTGCATGGAGGGTGGTCATGACAGTTTCCAGCGCCGAGACGCCAGTTTGCTTATGCTTGTCTACGGGAATTCCGCGGCCGTTGTCTTTGACGCTGACACGGTTGCTTTCATGAAGAGTAACTTCGATATGGTTGGCATGTCCTCCCATCGCTTCATCGAGCGAGTTGTCAAACACCTCCCAGATCAAGTGGTGCAAACCATCCAGTCCTGTACCGCCGATATACATGCCCGGACGTTTACGGACAGGTTCAAGACCCTCAAGGACGAAGATATCCGATGCTGTATAGGCGTTCTTAGCGGATTTCGGCTCCAAATTGTTTTGCGGTTTGCTCATAGATGTTTTTTTGAATCGTATCTACCTCTTTATACGTCAGCGTACGCTCGTGGCTTCTGTAGATGACGCGGTACGTATAGCTGATCTTGTCGCCAAATTTTTTCTTGTCTTGATAGGTATCGAGCAATTTTACCTCCTCTACCAAATCCCCTCCCAAATCCCGGATTAGATCGAAGTAGTGATTTGGCACAAAGGTTTTTGGTACGACAAACGAAATATCGCGCGTGATTTGCGGATATTTGCTGACGTCTTTGAAAGGCGTTCCAAGCTCGAGCTGGTCCGTGACACGCGGGTCCGTGGACCACAGCAAACGGATATCGGGCAGGCTCATACTGATCATAGCATACCGCTCAAGTCCCGTCCCGAATGCCCAGCCGTTCCACTTGGTTGAGTCAACGCCGAACTTTTCTAACACGCTTCCCTTCACCACGCCACTGCCGAGCATTTCAAGCCATGAGTCGCCTTTTTTGATTTCCATCTCAAGGCTCGGATCGGTGTAGGGAAACTTGTCGGGGTTGAAACGAAGCTCAACTTGATTGCCAAAAATTGCCTTTGCGATACTGGCCAGTACGTGCTTGAGGTCCTCGGTCGTCAGGATTTTTTTGTCTTTGGGCGTGAGATACCATCCGTCGATCTGATGAAAGACATTCATGTGATGACGGTCGATTTCGTCTTTTCGGTAGACTTTTCCAAACGAAAAACAGCCTACCGATTCTCCGGCAGTCATACGCTTTTTTATTTCTTCATCTTGCAAATAGTAGTACCACATGACGGTCGTATGGGTGCGCAGGATGTGTTTCTCGTCAGCGTAGTAGGTGTCGGATCCGGAGCGAGCGGGATGATCGGCAGGAAAATCAAACAGATCAAAGCTGATATCGGCCGGCGCAATTTCGGGTACTTCGATAACATCAAAATCTTTGTAGTCCGACAAGGCTAGAATGCGGCGAACCATCTCGGCAATCGGACTTCCGGGAGTGCGGGACAGATCGGGCATCTCCAAAAAGCGCACCATGCGCTTTTCATCGGCACTCGTGCCGTTTTTGAGCTTTTCAACAAGCTTTTGAGCCTCTTTTGAAGGGATAATGATTTCTCTACGCATGCATCATTTTAGCAGAAATAAGGACAAAGATCAATCTAAAATATCTTATGAATCAGCAACGCCATCATGGCAAGAAATGCGACAAGAAATCCCCATGCGCTTGCGGTAGTGATGGCGTTGGCGGATCGTTTTCGCAGGATGCCGTAGATCACGAGCGTCGCCAAGCTCCAGACGGCAATCATGATAGCGATGATAAAAGCTATTTTGATGCTCAACGATGCATCAGCCGGCGTCGTCGTGCCGATGATGATACCGAGACTTGCCAGAGATGCGATCAATGCCGTTCCTATGCCCCAAAGGTACTTGCCCATGCTTTCAAGGATACCATTTCAAGCTTTGGGTTAGCAACGATCCAGCGCTCGATGACCACGCTCAAGAGGAGTGAAGATACGATACTGCTTGCAAGATGACGGGCCGTAAACGGAATTTGTCCCAGCAATGCTTCCATGAACGGCTGATGATAGAGCAACGGTCCCATGGCAACGCCCGTGATGGCGTCAAATACAAGAGTCCCTATGATCGCATAGAGTACGTAGGTTTTCGCCGAGCCTTCGCGCTTTTTGAAAAAGAAATACGCTCCGACACCGACAAGACCGTATACGGAGGCGGTGATCCATGTCCACGAACCGACTTTTTGCGTGACGACATCATAGATGACCATGCTCAAAAAACCGAATACAAAACCTCCGAGCCATCCGTATTTTTTGGAATACGGCATGAGTGTTGCCATGAGTGGCTCGACATTTGCGGGACGAAATGGAACGAGGCGAAGCGCAAGCACCAACAACCAACCAATTACAAACTTTAACATAACGAAAAAATTAAAGATTAATTTCCACCGGCTTCACTTCCAAGTAATTGTAAAAAATCAGTTGCGGGGGTTGGATTTGAACCAACGACCTCAGGGTTCTGATGTTACTGGGATTACTCCCAGGTTCGGACTATCCCATCCTCCTTCGCCAAGGCTTCGGAGGACACGTGATCCACCGTTGGCATTTGGGAGGCTCCCATTATAGTCTCTGAACGTCCCCATTAGGGTTTCGCTGCGGATTGTCCCGCCAAGGCGGGATTTCCCGACAATTTAGAGAGTTTTTCCATACCATATTACTATGATAGGTCACAATTTCTTATGAGCCCTGCGAGCTACCAGGCTGCTCCACCCCGCGCACATATCCTAGCACGACTTATTTGAGTTATCAACTTTACTGATATGTGTACCAGTGATATTATGGTAAGATAATATAAGTCTATCATACAAAATGGCGAAATCAGAATTGAAAATTCAAGCTCGTAAATTACGCAAGGAAGGCAATAGTATTAAGGATATTGCTAAAAAACTCGTTTTGCCCAAAAGCACTATCAGTGGTTGGTGTAGTGACATTGAGCTTACGTCGCAACAATTTCAAGTACTTATGCAACGAAAACAGCATGTCATTCGCAGAGGACAAATTAATGGCGCTCTTGTGAATAAAAGAAAAAGACTCGATGTTATAAGTGCGTTTGATGCCGAAGGTGAAAAGAGATTTCACAACATATCGGAGGAAGAATTTTTTACTGCCGGACTAGCTCTGTACCTTGCCGAAGGTTCAAAAAAACAACGATCCATCGAGTTTACTAACTCTGACCCTGTTGTTCTTAAGTTTATGTATATTTGGTTTCAAAGATTTCTGGATATTCGGTCGACTGCATTTCAAATACGGGTCTACATCAATCAGATTCATAAAGAACGGGATGCATTTGTGCGTAACTACTGGGCGCACTATTTAAAAATCCCTCAAAGCCAAATTTCCAAGACTTGTTTTGTAAAATCGAAACAACATAAAATATACGAAAATCATGACGAACATTATGGTACGATCAAGCTGAGGGTATTGAAAAGCTCCAATCTTTTCTATAAGATAATGGGATTGATTAATGCTTTGTTAGATGCGGGGTTATCAAAACTGCCGGCGTAGTTCAACGGTCAGAACGGGTCACTCATAACGACCAGACGAAAGTTCGACTCTTTCCGTCGGCACCGTGGTATAATACAAAGCATATGAAACTAAAACGGGTTATTCTCAAGATCAGCGGAGAGGTGATGTCGGGCAACGGCAAGACGGGGTTTGACAAGGATGCGATACGGTTTATCGCCGATGAGATCCATGACGCTGTGGCGGCGACCAAATGCGAGCTCGCCATCGTTATCGGAGGAGGCAATCTTGTGCGCGGATCACGCTTGATCGAAGGCGTAGGATCGAGCACTATCATTGCCGACCAAGCGGGTATGCTCGCTACGATCATCAACGGCATTATTTTGCAGGATTTTTTGGAAAAGAACCACCAGCAGGAAGTACGCACGATGAGCGCCGTCGAGGTTCGTGCCTTTACCGAGCCCTACATCCGCCGCCGCGCCGAAGGACACATGGAAAAGGGACGGATCGTGATCTTGGCAGGCGGGAGCGCCAATCCCCGCTTTACCACCGACACCGCCGCCGTATTGCGTGCCATCGAGCTCGAAGCTGACCTGATGATCAAAGGCACCAAGGTAGACGGGATTTACAGCAAAGACCCCAATGCCCACAATGACTCGGAGTTTATCCAAGAGATTTCCCAGCATGATTTTGTCATGCAAAAACTCGGCATCCTCGATCGCACCGCCGTCACTTTGGCGGGCGAAAACCACCTTCCCATCCGCGTTCTCAATATCCTCAAGAAGGGCAATCTTTCCAAAGCCCTCAAAGGCGAGGATGTAGGTTCTCTGATTGTCCCGGACTAGCGTTTATGCTAGTATATTTTCATGA
>CAYHEP010000038.1:0-7073 GCA_964355775.1 uncultured Candidatus Saccharibacteria bacterium
CATACTGCGTCTGCTACAATCATCCGAATGATTTCGGATTTGGTGCAGATGCTCCTTCACAAACGGGGGTTACGGAGACTGAGATAGTTCTTTTTATCCACAGAACGGCCTGGAAGATGAGCACAGCGTAGTAACTCGTGTTATCATCAAGATAATTAGCAAATACGCTAATCTATATGGCAACAATTGCACAAAGACTGGATATTCTGCACAAATCCGACAAAACGGTGTTTTCGACGACTGACCTTGCTCTTGCCTGGGGTATTGAAAACAGGAATGTATTGCGGGTAGACATTGCGCGGGCAAAGGGCGCGAAATATCTCGTGGCGATTCAGAGAGGCCTGTATCACATTGCAGGCATGAAAATAGATTCACTTGAACTTGCGGGAAAGCTGAAAAAGAATTCATACATAAGTTTTGAGACTGTGCTTGCGCGCGAGGGAATCATCCGTCAGTGGTACGATTCGATCTTTTCTGCATCGGATAGGAGAGTGGAGATCAAAAATGAGCACGGCATATTTTCGTATCGTCGCCTGCCTGAAGACGTTTTGAACGACCGTCGTGGCATCGTGAACGCGGGAACACATTTCGTCGCCACCAAAGAACGCGCCGTGTGCGACTATTTTTACTCGGTTGGGTACATGCATCTTGATGACGTGTCAGGCCTCAATCTAGACCTCGTGCGAGAATACGCTGTTATCTACCACAACAGTCGATTGTTAGCAGACGTTAAGCGGCTCACATCATGAGACTCGATCAGACCGAGCACCGAAGAATCATGCTCCGCATCCTGGGAGACATTTCTGCACACCCGCTTCTTTCAAACAATCTCGGCTTCAAGGGCGGTACGTGTTGTTATTTTTTGCACGGACTCGATCGTTTTTCCGTGGATCTCGACTTCGATTCGCTCGATGCGCAGAAGGACGACGCAATCACCGCGCGGATGCGTGAGATTCTCGCCGTCTACGGCGAAGTGAAAGAAGACCGCCGCCTCGCGCTCAAGTATCCAGGAAGTGAACAATCGCTCATCGTCGATATCTCGACGCGGCACGACATCAACGCAAAAAATACATATGAAATCCGCGATATCGTCTCCGGCGTGCCGCTCAAAGTGTTGTGCAAAGAGGATATCTTTGCGCACAAGCTTGCCGCGCTCACCGACCGCAGCGCCGAGAAAGACGAGCGCGACAAGTTTGTCGCCAACCGTGACCTCTACGACATCCACTTTTTCTTCTCACGTATGTGGCGTTTCAACAGAGACATTATTCGTTTGCGCACTGGCATGGATGCGAAAGCGTACCTCGAACATGCAGCCACATTTATCCAAGACCATGTAGACGACGCACATGTCCTCGAGGGACTTGGTGCGCTCCTCGATGACAAAAAGCGTGCGTGGGTACGCGAGAATCTGAAACGGGAGGTTGTGCGCCTCATCTCGATTGAAGCAGCGGCGTAAGTGCCGCGCCGCGTGGTACAATTTTCAGCGTGACAAACTTTTTCACAATGAAAAAGGCGGGGATGATGCTCGTAATAGTTGCTCTGTCGCTCCCTTTATTTTCTCACGCCTCCACCCTCACCAACCTCCAAACCCAACTCCAGTCCCTCCTCACGCAACTCTCGACTCTCCAAGTCTCCCGCGACGCGATGGTATCTGCGGCAGGAGCAGCGAGTAGTCAGTGCCCGAGCCTCACCCGCAATCTTTCCTTCGGTTCGCGCGGTAACGATGTCGCACAGTTGCAACAATTTCTCATCTCGCAAAACCACCTCGCCACCGGTAACAACACCGGCTATTTTGGCCGACTTACCGAGTCGGCAGTCAAGAAATTCCAGTGCAAGGAGATGAACCTCTGCTCCGGTTCTGCGTTTTCAAACGGCTATGGTGCTGTGGGTCCGAAGACAAGGGCGGCCATTGCAGCGTCGTGCGCAACACAACAAACGACGCAGCCTCCTCCCGCCATCTCAATCCCCGATCCCTACATACCACCATCCGGATTTGCATGCACCCCGCTTTCCCCGCAGACACAAACCATTTCCTGTCCAACTGGACAAACCGGTTCTATCACCCAAACCAGAACCTCATCGTGTCCCGGGCCGACGTGGGGGGCGTGGGTGACGACCACTAATACGTGCCAAACAGCCGCTGCGATATGTCCTTCGTCAATCACAGTTTATACTGACCCCAATTCAGCGGATTATCCGCGTATGCTCGAACTCACCAACGGCCGTCTCTTTGTCGGCTTCTCCGGTACTGCAAATGGACAAGGAAATATTCTTGGGTATATCAGCAGCGACAAGGGCGCAACGTGGCAGATGCACTCGGTCGTTGCACAAAATTCAGCGAAATCATTCTTTGCCCCGTCGTTTTTGGAAACTTCGCCGGGAAATATCCTGTCGTCGTATTATGAAAGATGTAGCAATTCCGCATGCAATATAGCGATCAAGACCGCGCTTTTTTCCGGAAATAGTTGGCAGGCACAGGGAATCGCCCAAGTCGGCGGACTCGACTGGGGCGATGGTGTGTATGAGCCGCTCCTTTTCAAAAAAGATGCCGGCACTCTGCAACTTTACTACGCTGATGAGACGGTAACGAAAATGAGCGGTGCGGTGAAAGGCCAGAACATCATGATGGAAGAAAGGAATATCGGATCGCTTTCGGGCGATTGGACTACTACGCCGACCGTCGTGGCTAAAGGCGACACCAAGGGAACCCAGTACGGTGATAGGTATGGTGTTCCCGCCGTAACAAGGATGAGTAACGGAAATCTGATCGCGGTTTTTGAATCCACCCTTGGCGTCGCGAACGGAGACTATGGCCTTGGGTATTCAATATCCAACAACAATGGAGCGAGCTGGACGAGTCCTGCTCCCTTGCTGAATCCACCCTCGGGGAAAAGAAATGCGGGCGGCCCCTCAATAGCTAAGCTGAACGACGGAACACTCGTCGTTACATTCTCCGATTCAGAATCAAACTCTGTCGCTCTCATAAACGCGCGGATGCGATACATCTACAGCACCGACAACGGTACAACGTGGTATACGAACGGCGGGCTAGGATATGGGCTCTTTGATACGTACGGCTTGTATGGGTCGATCATTCAGCTTTCGGACGGCAAGATCGTCGTCGCAAAAGGCAGTCAAACTGATTGGATACCGGGCGCAGAAAACAGCATCGTCGTGAAGACGTACGCCGACAAGAGTAAATTCTTGTCATGCACAGGCGCTCCGGGAGGATCTTCTGCGACGCTTCCTCCAATTCTTCCGCCACAATTACTTCCTCCCGTCGCTCCGTCGTCTATATCGCATTCTTGTATCGCCAGTGGTACTGCGGCCACGTTCTCTTGGCCGAGTGTCACTGGGGCGACTACATACTGGTTGTTCATAAAAAACATTGGTTCATGTCCTTCAGGTTGGACTGCGGACACAAAAGCGCCAGGCACGTGCTACAAAAGCAGTATGATAGGTACGTCCGCTACGTTCAGTGGCATCACGCCCGGTACGAATTACGAAGGTTGGGTATTTGCGGAAAATGCAGCTGGTATTAATTGGAATTCGTATGCGACCACCGATTGGTTTTCTTGTGCTCCTCCCGTTCCACAAACTCTCCCGGTGGCTCCAGCGTCTATTTCATATTCCTGCTCGGCAGGTGGCACAAGCGTTACCTTCTCTTGGCCAAGCGCTTCAGACGCAACCGCGTATTGGCCGTTCATAAAGAAGGTCACGTCGTGTGCTTCGGGTTGGACGCCGGACACCAATGCGCCGGGTACGTGTTACAAGACAAGCATCACCAGCACATCAGCGACTTTTAGTGGCATTACGCCGGGCACGAGTTATACAGGATGGGTCGTCGCTGAAAACGGAGCAGGGGTCAACTGGAATTCGTATCCAAATACCGGTTGGTTCTCATGTTCGGCGGGTTAATAGTGCTACAATCCCCAAAATGCTTTCGGATTTGGTGCAGACGCTGCTTCACAAGCGGGGGATTAAGGAGGTGGAAGAAATTGAGAAATTCCTGAAGCCGGATTTTGCGCGGGATGTGCATGTTACGATGTTGCCATGCGCAAGAAGGGAAATAACCACGCGTTCATCGACAGCCAGAACGTCAACCTCGCGATCCGCGGACTGGGGTGGAAATTGGATTGGAAGCGGTTCAGGGTATATCTTCGTGAAAAATACGCCGTAACCAAGGCGTTCTTGTTTATCGGCTACATCGAAGGCAATAACGATCTGTATGTTGCGCTGCAGGATGCCGGATTCATCTGTATTTTCAAGCCGACGCTCGAATACAAGGATGGAACAACCAAGGGCAACGTCGATGCCGAACTTGTCTTGCATGCGATGATTGAATTGCAAAACTACGAGAAGGCTGTTCTGGTGACAGGCGACGGTGATTTTTACTGCCTCGTCAAATATTGGATAGAGAATGAGAAGCTTGAGAGGGTACTTATCCCAAACTACTTTCGTTTTTCTGCACTTCTCAAACGATTTGGTAAGAAGCGCCTCGATTTTATGAATGACCTCAAAGGGTTGCTGGCTTACAAAAAAAGGACCCCGTAGGGACGGAACCCTACGAGGGACTTTTCGTGGTGATACGGCCATGATATCGAGTTATAATGAAAAGTGCAATGAGCACTATGCGGACACAAACCCTTCTTGCCATCCCGCTCGCGTTACTCTTGCTTCTACCGCTCTTTTCAAGCGCCCGCGCCGTCCCGAACCTCGGCTCCGTCCTCGGCACCTCAACCCAATGCCCCAACCTTACCCGCACCCTTTCTATCGGCTCTCGCGGCACTGATGTCGTCCAGCTCCAGAACTTCCTCATATCCCAAAACCACCTCGCCGCAGGGAACTCGACTGGCTATTTCGGTCGTTTGACCGAATCAGCAGTCAAGAAATTCCAGTGCAAGGAGATGAACATCTGCTCCGGTTCCGCGAATTCAAACGGCTACGGTGCGGTCGGTCCGAGGACGCGGGCGACCATCAAGACTGTTTGTAGCGGGCAAGCAATTTCACCAACGGTTTCTCCCATTGCATTTGTTCCCCCCGTTACTGCACCAACACCATCAGGCACAATGTGCACCGGCGAATCCAAGCAATGCCCCGATGGCTCGTATGTGAGCCGCTCGGGTCCGAGCTGCCAGTTTGCGGCGTGTTCGGTACCTGCACCTAAATGCCCTGTGCCAGTCAAAGTATATACCGATCAGAATTCCGCAAATTATCCGCGCATGGTGGAATTATCTGACGGCAAAATTTTTCTCGGATTTTCTGGGACCGCAAACGGGCAGACTTATATTCTTGGCTATACAAGCAGTGACAAAGGTGTGACGTGGCGGAATCATTCGACCGTTGTGCAAGACTCGTCCAAATCGTTCTTTGCACCTATCTTCTACGAGATTACTCCCGGAAATATTCTTGCGGCGTACTATCAGCGTTGCGCGGCTAATGCATGTAATATCGCCATTAAAGACGCGCTCTATTCGGGTGGCATATGGAAGACACTGGGCACTATCCAAGCTGGAGGGTTCGATTGGGGAGACGGCGTTTACGAACCGTTCTGGTTCAGGAAAGATTCGAATACAATGCAGATGTATTATTCGGACGAGACAGTCACAAAAATAGACGGTTGGCCGAAGGGTCAAAATGACGTGATGGAAGAAAGATCTATTGCGTCGCTTGCGGGTGATTGGGTCGGATCCGTGACGGTTGTTGCCAAAGGCGATACGAAGGGCACCGAGTACGGCGAACGATTTGGGATTCATAGCGTCGCGCGAATGCAAAACGGAAAGCTTATCGCTTTTTCAGAATCCACTCTGGGCGTGGAACCAAGAGGAGATTATGGAATTGCCTACGAAATATCAAATAACAACGGCGTAACGTGGTCTCTGCCTGCGCCGCTTCTGAATCCGCCACCAGGAAAAAGAAATGCAGGAAGTCCATATGGCATAAAGCTGAATGATGGCACATTGGTCGTCACATTCTCTGACTCTGAATCCAACACCACCGCTCTTACCAATGCGCGGATGCGATACATATATAGTACGGACAACGGCACGACATGGTACACCAATAGTGCTCGTGGTTACGCGCTTTTTGACGACTACGCGCTATATGCATCCATCATGCAGCTTGCCGACGGGAAGATTGTAGTAGCGAAAGGCGGCCCGACTGACTGGATACCAGGTGCAGACAATAGTATCTATGTAAAAACGTATACGGATAAAAATCAGCTTCTTTCATGCACAGGTGCACCAGGATCTTCTTTGCCGACACTGCCTCCATCCCCTTCGGCAGTGCCACTCCCTCCTCCTGCCCCGACGTCTCTCTCATATTCTTGTGCTTTAAGCGGGACGAGCGTTACGTTCACATGGCCGAATGTGGCAGCGGCAAGTGGATATCGCCCATTCATAAAAAACATTGCTTCATGCCCGACGGGCTGGAGTGCTGATCCAAGTGCATCTGGCACGTGTTACCAAACGAAGTTCACAGGCACGTCGATCACTGTCAATGGCATAACGCCGGGGACGAATTACATCGGGTGGGTACATTCGGAGAATGCCGCGGGTGTGAATTGGAATACGATGGCAAGCACCGATTGGTTTTCATGCGTTGCTCCCGCACCTACTGCTCCTCCGGCCGCACCCGTGTCAATATCATATTCATGCTCTGCTGGAGGCACGAGCGTAACGTTCTCGTGGCCGAGTTCTACGGGTGCGACAGGCTACTGGCCTTTCATCAAGACTGTAGCATCGTGTCCTGCAGGATGGTCTGCCGATGCAAACGCGGCGGGTACGTGCTATCAAAGCAGCATCGCAGGCACGTCAGCAACATTGAGCGGCATAACACCAGGCGCGAGTTATATGGGTTGGGTACATGCGGCGAATGCAGCCGGAGTTAACTGGAATTCGATGGCAAACACTGAATGGTTTTCATGTTTGAGTGGCCAATAGGGTACAATCAGACGGATGATTTCGGATTTGGTAACGACGCTGCTTCACAAACGGGGGATTATGGATGCTCGTGTATGAAAGTTACTGCTCTCGAATCAGTTATAGAGTTTATAGATACTCTTGAGATTC
>CAYHEP010000039.1:0-6894 GCA_964355775.1 uncultured Candidatus Saccharibacteria bacterium
TTTTTGTCATAAGCCAAGTATATACTGATGTTATGAACAGTACAAGATATCGCGCACTTCTTTTGGTGGCTGTTGTTTTATTTTATGCATGGACACTGATTGGCGCAGTTGATCTGTTCACGTGGGCGTTGGAGATTTTTCCGGCAGTGCTTGGCGGGATCGTACTTGCCGTTACCTATCGCCGATTTCCGCTTTCAAATCTTAGCTACACGCTCATCGCGATCCACATGATGATTCTCGCCTATGGCGGACGTACGACGTATGCGGAAACGCCCCTTGGTTTTTGGCTCTCTGATATCTTTGGCTGGTCACGCAATAACTACGACAAGATCGGCCACTTCATGCAGGGCTTTGGTCCGGTGATCTGGGGACGTGAGATTTTGATACGATTGGATGTCGTCAAACGTAAAGGCTGGCTCAACCCGCTTCTCGTGCTCGCTATCCTCGGCACCTCTGCATTTTACGAATTAATCGAGTGGTGGGTGTCTCTTGGCTCGGGATCCGCAGGCGACGCATTTCTGGGCACCCAAGGCTATGTCTGGGATACGCAAAGCGACATGCTCATGGCACTCATCGGAGGGATCATAGCTCTACTACTCTTGGGAAAACTCCATGATCACTCGATGAAAAAACTTGCTTCAACTCAATAGCAATACACCTCCTAACACCACGAGGGTGCCGATGATTTTGCGGGGAATGTTTTCACGCTCCTTGAGAAAGATAATCCCGGCAAGGACGGCAAAAATCATCATACCGTAGTAAACTGCGGTCACTTTACTGGCGTCGCCGATCTTCAATGCATAGGTACTAATATAATTGGCTGCAAAAAACATAAGGATGGCGATAGTTTTGAACGAAAAGTTTGTTTTGAATTGGTCTACGAGTCTCTGACCGGCGGATTTCATGAGAAGAGGCATGATCACAATAGCTGGAAGAAAAGCAGCTGCGTTAATAACGCCAACCGATGCATATGGAAGTAGCATTTTTGTGAGAACAATTTCTACCGAAGCCAGAAATGCGCTCACCAAAGCAAACTTCATTCCTTGATCCCGCATCAAATGGCGAGGAGCGACGGCAATGGTAATACCGATAAAAAGAACGACTATACCAAGGTAGTCCAAGCCTTGGAGCTGTTCATGAACAAAAATAAAAGCAAGGATGGGAACCCAGATCAATCGCGTTCGGCTCAATAAAGTGGAGATCGAAATGTGGCTAAGACTATGCATTCGTACAATATAGTAAATCACTGCAGTCTCAACGATACCAATCAAGACCACCAAAGTAATGGATTTGGCAGTTACGACAAAGTGCCAATCAAAAAATGCAACTATCCCGAACAACAAAAGTCGGAGTAATTCAGAATACAAAGCAAACGCAACCGGATCTTCTTTCTCGCGAAGAATAAACCGAAAGAGAAAATTTCCAGCGTTTGAAAAAAGTCCACCAGCACCTGCCAGTATCGCCCAGAGTGGAATCATTGTCGTATCCTAGCATATTCCCTATTTTCTGCTATGCTTTTTTAATTATGGAAGAGTTACTAAAAGCCTACAACCCACAAGAAACCGAACCACGCATCTACAAACTCTGGGAAGAGTCGGGGGCTTTTAATCCGGACAATTTGCCGGAAAGGCATAAAGAATCCTACACGATTATCATGCCGCCGGTAAATGCAAACGCGCCGTTGCACGTGGGGCATGCGCTGTTTCTCACGATCGAAGATATCTTGATCCGCTACCATCGCATGCGCGGACGAAAAACCTTGTGGCTCCCGGGTACCGATCATGCGGGCTTTGAGACGCAGGTGGTATTTGAAAAAAAACTGGAAAAGGAAGGTACCAGCCGCTTCAAGATGACGCGCGATGAATTTTACAAAGCGTGTTGGGATTTTGTGCAAGAGAACAAACACATCAGCGAGGAAGGCATCAAAAAACTCGGTTCATCGTGCGATTGGTCGCGCAATACCTTTACGCTTGATCCGAAAATTGTTGAGATCGTCTATGAGACGTTTGAAAAAATGCACAAAGACGGTCTTGTATATCGTGGCAACCGCATCGCAAACTGGTGTCCAAAGCATCAGACGGCACTTTCTGATCTTGAGGTAAAAGACGAGGAACGCACTGAAAAATATTACTACCTGAACTATGGACCGTTTGTGATCAGCACATCGCGCCCTGAAACAAAATTCGGCGATAAATACGTCGTCATGCATCCCGATGACAAACGCTATGCGCAATACGCTGATGGTCAACAATTGGAACTTGAATGGATCAACGGACCGATAGTTGCCACGATCATCAAAGACAGCGCTGTAGACATGGCATTTGGCACAGGCGTAATGACGATCACTCCTTGGCATGATGCGGCAGACTTTGAAATTGCAGAACGGCATGGGCTGGAAAAAGAACAGGTCATTGATTTACGAGGAAAGCTTTTGCCGATTGCAGGTGAATTTGCAAGTATGAAGATCGCCGAAGCTCGTGAAAAAATTATCGAAAAACTGCAAAGCAAAGGTCTGGTAGACCACATTGATGAAGGCTACAAGCACGCTGTCCGAATGTGCTACAAGTGCGGTACGCTCATTGAACCGCAAATTATGCGCCAGTGGTATGTAAAAATGGACGGTTTAAGAGACATGGCCGTCAAAGCCGTTACCAAAGGCGAAGTGAAGATCATTCCTGAACGGTTTGAAAAAGTTTTCCTGCACTGGATGGCAAACATTCGCGATTGGCCCATTAGCCGGCAAATCTGGTGGGGAATACCGATCCCGAAAAAATACTACGAAGAAGGCGAGGAACAAGAAACATTTGATACGTGGTTTTCGTCGGGACAATGGCCATACGCAACACTTTTGGCGCATGGACAAAAAGATTTTGACACGTACTTCCCCACCGATGTTTTGGAAACCGGATGGGATATTATCTTTTTTTGGGTGGCGCGAATGGTGATGTTTTCCTACTACAAGTACGACAAAGCGCCGTTCCACACTGTATACTTTCACGGACTTGTGCGCGACAAGGAAGGACAAAAGATTTCCAAGTCCAAGGGCAACGTCATCGATCCCCTGGTTGTGGCGAAGGAATACGGTACAGATGCTTTGCGTTTTGCGTTGATTTTTTCTACTGCCGCCGGCAATGACATTCCTCTGGCACCGGACAAAATCAAAGGCATGAAGCATTTCGCGAATAAATTGTGGAACATTGCCCGCTACATCGCGGGCAAAAATCAAAATGGAAAAATCAAAATGGAAAATGAAATGCAAAGTGAAATAATGACAAAAACGAAGCAACTTTCGGAAGAAGTCACAAAAGATCTTGAGCGCTACGCGTTTCATGAGGCGGCGCAAAAACTGTATGATTTCATCTGGCATGAATATGCCGACAAGTACATTGAGTCCACGAAAGACAAGTCCGATCCCGAAACATTATACATTCTTCATTCGACATTCGTCATTTTGCTCCGCCTCCTCCATCCCTTCATGCCATTCGTCACGGAAGAGATCTGGCAGCGGCTCGCCGAAGCCAGAGGCGAAGGGAGCGAAAAACTGTTGATGATTGAATCATGGCCTGTGGTAGAATAGAGACGTGGCCATCTTCCTAATTCTCGCCGGCTTCGTGCCAAGCATGCTGTGGCTCCAGTTTTATTTGCGCAAAGACTGTCATCCGGAACCAAAACTCACCATCGTGAAAATATTCGCGCTCGGCATGCTCTTGGCGCCGTTGGCGGTCGGAGCGCAGTGGCTCTTTGCGTTTTTGGTTGCGCATTTTTCGCCGGGCTTTGACATATCGAATTCATCCACATTTTATCTTTGGTCGGCGTTTTCCGAAGAAGTCGTCAAATTTCTCGCGGTCTACTATCTTGTCATGCACTCGCCGGAATTCGACGAACCCGTGGACGGCATGATCTATCTGGTCACCGCCGCGCTTGGGTTTGCGGCGATTGAAAATATCCTCGTGGGATTCCGCAATATTCCCGATGGCATCGCGATCACACTGCAAATCCTCGCGTTGAGGACCTTTGGCGCAACCTTGCTTCATACGATTGCATCCGCTCTGGTGGGATACTTTTTGGCACTGTCGTGGTTTCACCATCGGCACAGCAGAAAATTCCTCTGGTGCGGAATCGGATGCGCAACGGTATTTCATTTCGCGTTCAATGCCATCCTGCTCAATTTCTCCCCGCTGAAAGGGCTCATCGCTTCGAGCATGGTACTTTTCATGATGCTGGCGCTGATTTCCATACTCTTTGCAAAACTCCGCGAACGCAGTGCGAGTAAATTACATGGATTATCCACTCAACAGGATACGATGGTATAAAACTATGATATACTTTTGCTATGGTAGTACGCGATGATAAAAAACTACAGCCGTCCAGCGACGAGGGGCAGTTGACCGTGGACGTCTACCAAACCGACGACGACATTGTGATCAAATCCACGATCGCCGGAGTTACAGTGGACGACATTGACATCTCCATCGCAAGCGATATGATCACGATCAAGGGCAAACGCCATCCCGATGAGCATATCGAGGAATCGAGCTACTACTATCAAGAATTGTACTGGGGACCGTTTTCCCGCTCGATCATTTTGCCCGAAGACATTGACGTCGAAAAAGCAAGCGCCTCCATGAAAAACGGCGTCCTGACAGTCCGTCTGCCCAAGCTCGCCAAATCCCGCATGAAAAAAGTAAAAATCTCGTCATAATGAAACTTTCTTCGAAAACTTGGATCGTCGTGGGGGTAGCTTTTTTTGTTTTCGGCGCCCTTTGGGTCAGTCAGATTTTGTATTTCGACGCATTTACCAAAAAACTTTCCGTTCAGGGCATCGGACCGGTTTTTAGCGGACACTTGAGCGAAAATCTGGAATCAGCGGTCAAACGTCCTCTTACGTTGCAAGCAGAGGAAAAAAATATTGTTTTAGAACCGGAACAATTGCAAACATGGATTGAATCGTATCATCGTGTGTTTACCGGGCGCACGGAATTGCGACTGAATCAACAAACCATCAGAGATGAGCTTGATGATTTCGTAGCGGGGCTCACTACGAAGCCGGTGAATGCGCGTTTTGGTTTCGCAGACGGGCAGATCGTAGAAACCGTCCCTTCCAAGCCCGGACAAAAGCTCGATCTTGAAGCGTCGCAATACAACATAGTGCAGGCATTGATCCACGATCAGTCCACCGCCCAGCTTGCATTCATGGATATTGAGCCTGACCTGAACCTGCAAAAACTGCAAGATCTGGGCATCAATACGCTTTTGGGACAGGGAACTTCGCAATACGCGGGTTCGTCTGCGTCCAGAGTGCATAATATCAAAATCGGAGCTGAACATATGGATAACGTCTTGATACCGGCTGGTACGACGTTTTCATTTGTCGATCAACTTGGCGACGTGGACGCGGCGGCAGGATATTTGCCGGGCTTGGTGATAAAAAACAATCAACTCATACCCGAATATGGCGGAGGTATTTGCCAAGTTGCCACGACCATGTTTCGCGCCGCGATCTACGCCGGATTGCGTATCGATGAACGTCGCCCACATTCTATACCGGTCGGATACTACAATCCGCAAGGTTTTGATGCAACTGTATATCCGGGGGTCGTTGACTTGAAATTTACCAATGACACGCCGGGCATGATCTTGATCCAGTCGCTCGTGGAAAAAAACAAATTGACATTTTTGATGTTTGGCACCTCCGATGGACGCAGTGTGAAGCTGGACGGTCCATACCAATATGACTACCAACCCGACGGTGCGCTGAAAGCCGTATTTACCCGCATCATCACCCTTGCCGACGGCACACAACAAAAAGACACATTTCGCTCGTCCTACAAGTCCCCACATCTGGAGATCATCAAGAATCCGCTAGAGTAGGCGCTCGTTGTCTAGCTTTCCGCAAACCGGTCGTTGATTTTTGCTAAAATCCCGACACTGCCATCTCGCCCCGTCGGGCTCCGATAAGCTTTGCTTGAAAGCTAGACAACTCACTTGATTTTGGGCAGAGGGGAATGCTTTCGAGCGACTTCCGCGTCCTGAGCGAGCATGGTTCGCTGAAAAGCGATCGCGAAGGACTCTGTGCGGACCTCGGAGTCCCGCGCTGGCGGGACGAGAATGAGCGAGGGGGCATTGCCATCTGCAAATGCGTTATGCGTTATAGCTGTGTCGGAGAGAGGATTTGAACCTCCACGGGTGTAACCCCACCAGCTCCTAAGGCTGGCGCGTCTGCCAGTTTCGCCACTCCGACGATTGAATAGCTTCGTCTATATTGTAACAAGCTCCAAATTTGGAATTGCTTTAAAATCTCTCGTGTTTCGAGTTACAAGTGGAGTATGCATACTCAATGCAGTCGCGACTATGGCCGCATCGGGAAATTTGATTTTTGTTTTGGCTCGAAGTTGAGCAGCAATCCGAGCTATTGCGCGATCAAACGGAATTGAAGCAAAATTTTCCTCTAAGAATAGACCGGTAATCTCTCGCTCTTCCGCAGACCAATTCGGAAAAGAAAGAACCTCGGATTCCACCACCGTTGAAAGAAATAGGGGGTGACCTAAACGCCTCCACTCTGTAAGCGCTTGGATTACAACATCGTCACCAGCAAGATATGCGATAATAATATTGGTATCGATGGTCATTTCGATACTCGATTGCCCCACTCTGATCGTATAGACTTCGCATGTCGTTCAAGTGATTTTTTTTTGTCGCGAGCCAAACCCGCCGCCTTTAGCCAACTCTTTGGAATAGGTTCTCGAGTATGTGTATGTCTGGAAATGCTGGTTTGCGTTTGAGTAATAGCGTGTTGCATACGATCATACTAGCATGCTTTTCCATATTTAGCAACATGCTGTACTGGCAGGGTACATCGGTAACACTTTGTGATGTTGATTATGAAATTGTATG
>CAYHEP010000040.1:0-6375 GCA_964355775.1 uncultured Candidatus Saccharibacteria bacterium
TAATGATATCAACCAAGATTATCTTTGTGATCTCATGATTGCCAAAGGGGGTAAGTGGACTCGTATTTCTGATCCACAGCATTCATGCATAGATGATGGGGATGCTATTGGAGTTTTTAATGGTTTTTCTATTATGGCTACAGCACATGATATCTATCATGTGCCCGACCGCGATACTAAAGTGACGAAAGCCATGCAAATTATATACGGGAATACCCAATAAAAACTCAAAACCCCGGGAGCTGACGACGTTCTTCACTGGCGTCGCACTTGCGGGGTCGAGGTACTCGTCTCCCTACTTTGCGGCAGTAGGGAGCAGCTCCAGACACGATTCGCACGTGACGTGCTCTCGTGCCGTTGGAGCCTCATGGTACATGTCCTTGGGGGGCTTCGCTTCTTCCCCCTTTTTCCGTCCGCTGACGTCGCGCGTGGTACCGCACAGGAACTTGTTCGCTCCTGCGCGAAAAGCATGGACGACAGGTTTTTTTGCCATAGTCTGGCAACCCTAGCCCATTCGCTTTTTTTTTGCAATAGAAGTGCTATAGTTGAGTCATGGAAGATTTGGGAGCAAAAGCACGAGCGTGGATTACGAGCGATGCCGAAACCACTCGAAAAATCGAGTCGGCGTATTACTGCGAGACACGTGATGTATTTCAGGCGCGATTGGACCGCATGGCGATTGTCTTTGACCGGGACTATCTTATTACGGCAATAGCAGGTGAAATCGGAAATAATTCATTTGATCACAATGTCGGTAATTGGCCTGATATGCCCGGAGTATTTTTTGCCTATGATGAGGAGATCGTAGTACTGGCGGATCGGGGACAGGGTGTTTTTGCGACACTCAAGAAAGTAAAACCTGAATTACTTAATGATACCGAAGCGCTCAAAACAGCTTTTACTGAACGGCTTTCGGGTAGATTTCCCGAACGGCGTGGCAATGGTCTCAAGTTTGTACGTGAGTCTGTGTCAAAACAGCATTTGCGCCTATCTTTTTTTTCCGGCACGGCGCAAGCAGAATTGAATGAAAAAATTGAAATTCATCAGAGCGACAAGGCTCTACGTGGCTGTTTGGCAATTTTGAAGATATGATTATTTATGTAAAAAAATTCGGGGATGTTCTTGTATCCCGTCCTGCCGGCAGGGAAGCTTTTTTGGCCATGTCAGCTTATATAACACGCGATGTACCGACGACCGAACCGATTGAGATTGATTTTGAGGGGGTAAAAGTCCTGACGCCTTCGTGGGCAGATGAAGTGATTACGCCCTTGGCGGAACGTTTTAAGAACGTAACGCTTCTCCATACGGAAAACTCATCGGTGCAGGCCACGCTGAATACGTTGAGGAAATACTCGGATTTGCGTATATAGACGTTATGAAATATGACGAACTCTACAAGCAACTCAACAAAGAACAAAGAATTGCCGTTGATGCTATTGAGGGGCCGGTGATGGTGATCGCGGGTCCCGGCACGGGGAAGACGCAGATCTTGACCCTGCGGATTGCAAATATCCTGCTCAAGACGCAGATCGAGCCGGAAAACATCCTCGCACTGACTTTTACCGAGTCGGGCGTGGCTTCAATGCGCAAACGCTTGGCAGACATGATCGGTTCGCCGGCCTATCGCGTCGCGATCAGCACCTTCCACGGTTTTGCCAACGATGTCATCCAAAACCATCCCGACGCCTTCCCGCACATCATCGGCGCGCACTCTAGCACCGATATGGAGCAGATTGATATCATGCGCGCGGTGATCGAGCAAAGTAAACTCAAACTCCTCAAACCATTTGGCGACCGCTATCACTATGTAAAGCCAGCACGCTCCGCGATCAAGGATCTCAAAAAAGAAGGCATAAGCCCTACTGATCTTGTTGAGCTTATTAAAAATGAAAAGACGGCTTTTGACGCGATTGACGATTTGTATTACGACAAGGGAGCTCACAAGGGCAAGATGAAGGGCAAGTATCAGGAACAGCGCGATGACATTGAGCGCAATGCCGAACTCGCAATACTCTATGCGGGCTATCAGGACGAACTCAAAGCCCGCAAGCTGTATGACTATGAGGATATGCTGATGGAAGTTATGAACGCGCTTGCCAAAGACGAGCAACTTCTCCTGACGCTCCAAGAAAAATATCAGTACTTCCTTGTAGATGAGCATCAAGACACGAATAGCGCGCAAAACAAGATTCTCGAGCTACTGGCGAATTTTCATGAAAACCCAAATGTCTTTATTGTCGGCGACGAAAAGCAGGCGATCTTTCGCTTTCAAGGCGCGAGTCTGGAAAACTTTTTATATTTCAAAAATTTGTACAAAGAAGCAAAGCTGATCTCGCTCACGCAAAACTACCGCTCGACGCAAAGTATTATTGATGCAGCAGGTGCTAACTTGGTTGCTCAAGAGACGACCCGCCACGGGGCTGGCGGGCCCGCCAGTGCATTGGCGGGAAAGCCAATCTTGGTTTCAAGTTATAGTTCGCCTGATGTAGAAAGATATGGTGTTGCAAAAACGATCCAGCAGCTCATCAAAGCCGGCACCAAACCGGGCGAGATCGCGATCTTGTACCGTGAAAACAAAGAGGCGTTTCCGCTCGCGCGGATTTTTGGCAAGCTTGGTATCGCGCATGTGATCGAGTCGGATTTGGATATTCTTCAGGATGCCACGATCAAAAAATTACTACTCATTTTGAGAGCCGTACATAGCTATGGCGAGCCATTGCCTTTGATCGAGGCGATGCACGTGGATTTTTTGCACATTGATCCGCTCGAAATTTATCGCATTGCACAGGAGCGACGCAATCCCTACGAGCTCATCGCTAAGACCGAGCTGGGAAGGCTTATGAAAGAGTGGCGTCGAATCGCTGACAATGAGTCACTAGAGCTGTTGTTTGAAAATGTCATCCGTACGTCAGGTTTGTTAAAGCAACTGGTCAAGGGAGACGTACGCATAGGGGCGTTGGAGAAAGTTACGTTGCTGTACGATCAGATCAAGTCGCTCGCCGAAAACCGCAACGGCATCACGCTCAAAGATTTTATCAGACACATTGACACGCTGATCGAGCATCAGGTAGCGATCAAGTACGCACCAAAGTACCACACCGACGCCAAGGTGCATCTCATGACGGCGCATCGGTCAAAGGGGCTGGAGTTTGAGCACGTCTTTATTATCAATGCCGTTGATAAGATTTGGGGGAACCGGAGAATGTTTTCGAGCTTCCGGTTGCCGGATTTAGGGGTGAAACCCCTTAATTCGGAATCAGGGGTTTCACCCCTTGATGCCGATGAGCGCAATCTTTTTTTCGTCGCCCTCACTCGTGCCAAACACGAAGTCAACATCAGTTACGCCGAAACCCGTAGTGATGGGCGAGAACAGCTCAAATCGCAGTTTGTCACGGAGCTCAAGCCGGAGCTGACGCAAGTCGAAGATACCAAAGCAACCGAGTTAGCTTATCAAAATGATGCCGTGACGCTCTTTGCAGAGCTGACGACGCACTCGGGTCCCAGCATTCATGACAAAGAATATTTGCGCAATCTGTTTTTGAGCAGGGGATTTTCCGCTTCGCATCTCAACAATTATCTCAAATGTCCCTGGCAGTATTTTTATGTAAATCTTTTGCGTATTCCTCAAGCACCGACACCGAGCCAGTACTTTGGAACGGCGATGCACAAGGCGATGGAATCGTTTGCGGATAAGGCTCGTATGCTTGACGTACTACAAATCGCCATTGCGCAAAGTCCTTTGTCTGAAAACGATCAAGCGGAATACCTCGAGCGTGGCGTGGCCGCACTTTCCGGGTATTACGACACCTATCATAAAACTTGGAATACCAATGTCCTGACAGAATTTGCAATCAAAGGCATCGAGCTCACACCGGAGATCAAACTCACCGGCAAACTCGATAAAATCGAAATCTTGAGGAGTGGCACTCCTCAATTAGTGAATGTTGTTGATTACAAGACCGGGGAGCCGAAAAGCAGAAACTATATCATCGGCGAGACGAAGGATTCAAATGGGGATTACAAGCGGCAGTTGGTCTTTTATCAAGTTCTCTTGAATAGATTTTCTGAAGGCAAATACAAGATGCAAAGCGGAGTGATAGATTTTATTGAGCCTACCGAGAGCGGGAAATACAAACGGGAGGAATTTATAATTACGAATGACGAATGTCTAAATCTGGAAGAGCAAATTAGGAGCGTGGCGGACGAGATACTAAATCTGAAGTTTTGGGATAAAAAATGCCAAAAAAAAGACTGCGAATGGTGCAGTTTGCGGGGGATGATGAAATGAAAAAAAAGGGGGACGGAGTTCAATGGCACTGGGCGCACTGATCTCGACGTCCCCACTCCGCGCTTGGCGGAGAATTCATGTGCTTGGGAGAGGGCGGAGGCCGGGGGTTGTGATGCAATGCTCGGGACCCCAGCCTCCCACCCTCTCGGTCGGGTCTAGCTGATGAGCTTGACCATACCTAATTAATATCATACATTGCACTATTCGTGCAAATTTGCATTAATAGGGTATGGACAAAAAGCGCAAAGTAGCAGTCTTCGATATCGATGGCACGATTTTTAGATCGAGTTTGCTTTTGGAATTAGGCGAGGCTTTGATACATGCGAAAGTTTTTAGTAAATATGCGCAGGCGCATTATTTGGATACATGGGAGAAGTGGCGAGATAGGGAGGGGAGCTACGGGGAGTTTATTGAGAGCGTAATACAAGCGTACCTGCACTACATCAAGGGCGTGCGGCGCGCGGATGTATGGAAGGTGGCGGGACGTGTTATTGATATCCAAAAAAAGCGCACGTATCGCTATACACGCGAGCTGGTGAAGAAACTCGCCAAGACGCATTTTTTGCTGGCGATCTCGCACTCGCCATACGAAGTGGTCGCACTATTTGCGAAAAGCTGGGGCTTTGAGAAAGTCTACGCTATGGTCTACGAGGTGGACAAACGCGTGCGGTTCACCGGCAAAGCGCTATATCAGGACATCATCCTCGACAAAGCCGCCGTGCTCAAGCGCGCCGTGGAGCACAACGATCTGACTTTGACCGGCTCCATCGGCGTTGGCGATACGGAATCCGACGTCGGGTTTCTCGAGCTCGTTGAGCGTCCGATTGCCTTTAATCCATCGTCAGGTTTGTATAAAGTTGCAAAAAAACAAAAATGGGATATAATAGTTGAGCGTAAAGACGTGGTATACAACATATGATCCATTTTCATTTTAATAAAAAACTCGCAAACGCCACCAAGGTAACGCTCAACGAGAGCATGGAGACGGATGTTTGGATTGAAAATAAAAACCGGACGCTGGCAATTGGTATCGGACCAAGAAAAGAAGTTACGCACAGAAAACTTATACTGATTTTGCGACAGATCATCGCCACGGCCAAGGCGCACAAGATTGCAAGTCTCGAGCTCGAAGTAAAAGACTTTCGCTTTGAGCACTTGCCACTCACGCCCGCCGAGCTCGGAGAGCTCATGGCGGTAAACTTTGAGATGGCAAACTATGAATTTGATAAATACAAGACACTTGGCAAGGACGAGCAGGTGCATGTCAAAGAGGTCAATCTGCTTGGCGCGGGAGAGGGTATTGAGCAGGGGATCAAGAAAGGACAAATCATCGGTGCGGAAGTAAACGCAACGCGCACGCTTTCAAATACTCCTCCCGGTCTCATGACTCCAAAAAGCCTTGCCCAAGCAGCAAAAGTCGCCGCGAAAAAAACTAAAGCAAAAGTTACCGTACTCGGCCGTAAGGAAATGCAAAAGCTGAAGATGGGAGCGATACTGGGAGTTGCACAAGGATCTGCCGAAGAGCCGCAGTTTATAATTGCGGAATATTTTGGGGACAAAAAAACCGAAAATCCCGTGGTGCTGGTTGGCAAGGGCGTCACATTTGATTCCGGCGGGCTGAATCTAAAACCAAGCAACTATATTTACGAAATGCACATGGATATGTCCGGTGGTGCGGCGGTGATCCATGCGGTGATTGCGGCGGCGAAGCTCAAGCTCAAATGCAATGTGATTGCTTTGGTCCCCACTGTGGAAAACATGCCCTCGGGCTCTAGCTATCGTCCGGGTGATGTGCTCACGAGTATGTCCGGCAAGACGATCGAGGTGCTCAACACCGACGCCGAAGGTAGGGTGATACTCGCCGATGCTTTGACCTACGCCGCTCGTTACCATCCAAAGCTCGTGGTAGATGTAGCGACACTTACGGGTGCTGCGGAAGTGGCGCTGGGCAAGCGCGCGTCGGCGATTTTTAGTAAAGACGAGAAACTTATCGAACAGGTCCGTGCACTGGGCGAAAAGTCCGGCGACTACGTCTGGCCACTCCCACTCTGGGACGAATACGAAGCCGATATCAAAGGCACGTTTGG
>CAYHEP010000041.1:0-6287 GCA_964355775.1 uncultured Candidatus Saccharibacteria bacterium
CGTCATAGGGGACTTGACCTGATGCGATGCAAACGACAAAAACTGCGACTTCATCTTGTCGGCTTCCCGGAGTTTGACATTGGCCGCTTGCAACTCTTTACTCAAGATTTCGAGGGTTTCACGCTGTTTGACTTCACGCCGAACGGCTTTCACCAAGAGGATGCCGAAAACGATAGTGGAGCCTAATACAAAGGCATTTATTAAAATTTCCGTTCCCGTATTTGAAACGATGAGTCGAGAACCTAAGATAATCCACAGGATGACGGCAAAAGCTTCTGTGGCGATAACCTTTATATCGAACAAATGGTGCTTCACGATCGCATATGCCGTCATGCCAAGAAAGACGAGAGCATAAATTGGAATAAAGGCGACAAAAAAATCATGCTGGAAAAAGATAACTGGAATCATAACAGTTACTATGAGCAAACCAATCATAGAAACAATGCCGGCAAGGACGAGGTGCAATTGACTCTTTTCAATAGCGGAAGCTTTTCGTATTTTTCGTATCAACAGAAATATTGATGCCAAGGTATATAACGTCGTAATAGAAGCAAACAGACCTATGCCGGGACCTACGACGAGCTGCAGGGAGTCGAGTACCATTTCTACATTGCGGAAAACCAACGGCGTAAGTGTCGCAAGCATGACTGCGCCGGTGCTTACAAGCATCAGAACCAGCGTCTTTTTGTGTAGGGTAAATGTATGCTCCGGAATCACGCGCGACAACAAGAAAAACAGCATACTCATCAGGGTCGCAGAAAAAATCGTAATACGAGCCCATAGCAAATTTGTGATCGGGTTTACAGAAAGATATGAAGCAATGAGCCACGCGGACATGGTGAGACTCAAGAGTGCATAACTCTTACTGGTAGCGCTTTGGCGGTCTCGCCAGTAGACGACAATGAGCAAAAAGAGAATACTGAAAATGGCGATGCCGAGAATAACTAATTGAAATGAAGGAATAATCATGAAGTCAGAAAATTGATCACCAGCGTATTAAACGCGTCGCGCTGTTCTATAAATGGTACGTGTCCGGCATTTGCCATAAGATGTGCATGAAGCGGGGGGGCACTAAGAATCTTATCATGTTCTCCCCAGATGATATAGGTCTTGATTGTCAAAGTAGACAGGTCCTTTTCCAGGATCAGTTTTTTTCTATAATGTATGATCCGACTCATCAACAGTAATCCCGGTGATCGTTGCATAGTTTCATAAAAATAGGAGATAAATTCATCAAGTACGGGAATATCGCGATGGTAAAATGCGCTTCGAAAAAATTGGTCTAGTCCTTTTTTGGTTCGAAAAACGGTAGCAGAAAGGGCTAGTGCCAAGGGAAAGAATCCCAAGAATTTTTCACCGCCGACAGGTTGAGAAAAACCTACGGAGTCGCAGAGGATAATTTTTTTGAAATTGCCTGGATTCTGGGCCGCAATACGAGCCGCAACCCAGCCCCCAATGGAGTGTCCCATGATAGCAATGTTCTGTAAGCCGAGTTTTTGGATCCAGGCATATGCCGTGTCAACGAAATCCTCCTCGAAATTAATATACCGATAGTCAATTCGAGATGATCGGCCCGCACCGGGCAAGTCGATCGCGTACACGGTAAAGTGTTTTGCGAATTCGGCAATGTTGGGATACCAAACTCCCCAGCCGAAATTTGCTCCATGGATCAGAAGCAGTGGCGGACCGGAGCCAGCCTTGGCATAATTAATCATATGCTTTCCGATCGATACTTGCTTAATCTCGATAGGAATCCCGATCGCTTCAACTAATTTTTGTTCTGTCGTCATGGAATATGTTTTCGAGATCCACAAGCCAGGAACAGCTCGGAAGATCTTCGCCAAGGATTATCTTTCTTGCAACGTGTGAGCATAATGCGGCGGAAAGAGTTACGGTGCTTCCAAGTTGCGGTCGTCCGACGAGCGTATGTCCGATTTCTTTCACGGAATCCAAGGCCCGTTGGGGGATATGTTCAACTCCCGCAAGTGCTACCGCGTAGCGATGCTTGTCTTCGCTCGAAACATCAGGACTTGCCAAAATATCATCCGGCACGGTGCCAGCTCGGCCGTTGAAAAACTTGGTTGATGGATCAAGGTCGTAGCGCTCCACATCGATCAAAGCTCGATCTCCGAGATTGGTGATCATAACGACGGGGATACGATGGATTCTAGCCAAGACTCGCAGGTGAATTTTCATTTCAAAGCTGTCGATGATTTCAAAAATCACTCGTGGCTTCGGGTTGGAGGTCACAAATGATTGTAAAATATCTTCCGTGATGCCTTTGGAGAAAAGCGACAGGTTTGCGTACGGATTTATTTCGTAGATTTGCTGGGCGACTATGTCTATTTTTTTTATACCGATCTGATCGATGCGTGCGCGGATCCGATTGAGGTTGGTAGTTTCGAGTGTATCGAATTCGGCCAGCTTCATCGTGTTGGCAATGCCGCCATAGGAAAGAGTTGTGGCGACATTGCTTCCGACCGAAAGACCGACGATGCCTACGCAAGCATCGCCGAGTTTTTTTTGTTCTTCCAGCGTAATTAAGTTTCGGTTTCGATTGGTACGCAGAGCGGTGTATGCTTCATTGTCCACCATGTGTACCAAACGGCCACTCCAGGGAAAATAGATCCAGTTGCCGTTGTCTGCCGGATGCGAATACATGATTTCTCGCAACTCGCGAGATTGCGCATCGTAGATGTCATGTTCGCTCCAAACCCTGAGGTTTTTGCTGAACTCTTTTTTGTCTGCGAAAATAATAGGCTTTATTTCTTGATCCATTTTTGTTTTCCTCCGGGTCTGAAATACGTTGGATCCTGATACGGCCAAAACACCAGACGCGGGATTACTTTGTGGCGAATACCCGGATTGACGTAAAAATCCCGCCATTCCGAATTTTCACGGTTGAGCGAGGCGAGCATCGCGTCAAGCGTTGTTTTTTCAAGATTCTTGTTTGATGTTTGGCCGGGTCGCAGTTCAACATTGATTTCAAGAAATTGATTTTGTCCCTTGTCAAAATCCACCCGCATGCTGAATTTCCCGGAGAGTGTTTTGCGCAATGCTTTGTCTTCGAGAGCTCTTCGTATACTTGCCGGATAGATATTTACACTATAAATGCTGACCGTAAAATCGGCGCGCTCATAGAGATACACCAATGGCAGATTCCACGAGCCTTTTTTGTGGGGAACGTCTTTGAGCATTCGTATGCCTCCGCGATCTTTGAGGTCGTAGCGCATCAGGGGGAGGCCTCCCAACCCCGAACACGCCAATACGCCGTCAATCGCTTCAAAAAAGAACAGTTCCGGAATAAATTGGCATACAGTGGGTGTTTGATGGTTTTCATCAAACATACCACTGCGCCGCGCGGCAATTGTCACCGGAGTTTCGTGCGCCATGGTGCCAAGATCCGCCGTGCCATAATGATTGATGAGATCAGTATGGATATTTTCCGCTCCGCCATGTTTGGCGATATAATCTCGAAATGTTTCCGTAAAGCCTTCCGCGGCAAAGAAATATTTCATGCGGTACTTTTTCCAATCAATACCCTGCGCTATTCCGTCATCAACCAAATCTTTTACCAGCGGTGCATAGCCGCCGATGATGATTTGATCAAAATGGTGGGCAAGCTTGCGCATAACCTTAAGCGTTTCCACTTTGTCGGCGCCCGGCGTGATCATGCTCAACTGATACTTCTCTGTATTGATAAGGTTTTTGATTGCTTGGTACATAAACATGCCACCAATCCATACTCCGAGTGCAAAACAATCGATGAACAATGTAGAGCGCTTGTGAATTTCAAAATATTCTCGCAAGCAGAGCTCTGCCGTAAGCTGAAACTGCTCTTCTTGGTCCGTCGTGCGTGGAAAATAAAACGGTTCTCCGGTGGAGCCGGACGTTGAAGAAATAAGCCAGCGATGCTCTTTGAATTTTCCATCCCACGCCAGTTTTTCCAGTGGATATGTTTGGAGATAATTTTCCTTATCAGTCAACGGCACACGCTTGAAATCCGCAATGGTCTTTATGGAAGAGGGTTTGACGCTATTCTTTTTTAAAAAATCTTCATACGCCGGTACTCGCTTGGTCATCGCTTGGAAAACTTTTAGAATATGCCGCTCGCCGCGAAGGATCCAATAGGATTCAGGCTGTTTCTTGAGCAGTTTGGCCAGTGTCGGTGCGTCATGAAGATACTTTGTAACAAGAAGACTTTTCATATCATAACGTTTTTAGTGGACAAACGAGGGGAGTGCCGCGGAATAATATCAGTATACCCCAATCTGATAAAAAGTTGCGGACGCGTCTGTATCCCAAGGATATTCTGCAATGCTTGAGGAACGGGCGGCACCGCACTGACCGCGGATGCAATACCATGTCGCTGGGCTTCAAGAAGAATGCGTTGGACAGCCCGGCCGATGGAAACCCACGCGGATTGATCGTTATCCTTACTGCTCACGATGCAAAAGAGCGGTGTTGCGTCAAACAGCCGGTCTTCATTCTTTCCAATGAATTTCATGATATTTACCAGTCGAATGACCGCGGATGTAAAAAAAGAAGCAAGCGTCGAAAATCCCATCGTAAAACCCGGCATGCCTGTTGGAGAGTGGGTGAGGTTGGTGCGTTTGTAATCCGCAAGTTCATTTCGAAACGCGGGATTGCTGAATGCCAGAAACCGAGACTTGGAAAGAATATCGATAATGGCGGATTTTTTTTCTGAATCGGAAACGAGAGACAGATGCACGTTGTCAGAATTCAGTTTGCTGAGCACCTGTTGGAATGCTCCATCTGGCATTCGAGTCTTATAAGCGTTGCGATTGCTTCGTCGTTGGGGGATTGAAAAAATGAGATGATTTTTGTCAGAAGAGGGATTGGATTTTGAAAATGTCACCTTGAGTCCATCAACCGTTGTTTTGTATCCGTAATAGTCGGCAGCAATCAGTATATTTTCCAGTGCACAACCTAGACTAATTAAGAGATGGCGATTGTGCGGATCGCTGACGCGCAGTGCTCGGGACAGGTCCGGTTCGATAGTAATCGTGTTGTTGTCGATATGAAATTTCCACGGCTGGCTATTGTGAGTTGATGGTGCAAGAATCGCAAAACGTACCAAGAAACAAAGCTTTTCCCGTTCATCGGTGATGTTCCAGAAATCTTGGATGCTTACGGACCATGAGGCGTAATTATTTGGCATTGAAGATTTTTTGGGCCATGTCATTGGCGATGGTGTTGGTGGCTTTTTTTTGGAGACGGCTTTGGTGAAGAATCTTTTTCACATTTTCGCCGACGCGAGCGATGCGCCGTTTAAGACGATCGGCGCTGAATGTCTTATTTTCGTATTCGTCAACGACGCTGATGAGACCGCCGGCGTTGACCACATAGTCGGGGGCGTAGAGGATGCCCAGCTTGTTGAGGAGCTCGCCGACTTCGTCGGTTTCCAGCTGATTGTTTGCGCCTCCGACAATCATAGCACACCGGAGCTTGGAGATGTTTTTAAAGGTTAGCGAATGGTTCAAGGCGCAGGGCGAAAACACATCCACTTTTTGCGTGTGGATGAGTTGGGGAGTGGTGATTTCAATGCGGGGAAAGGCACGCTTGACAGCGTCAAGACGCTCGATGTTGATCTCCGCGACCGTGATGCGTCCTCCTTCGCGGTATAGCTGGCGCAGGAGCTCATAGCCGATTTTTCCCAAGCCCTGGATGGCAAAACTGCGGTCCCGGATCTCCGGAGAGCCGTAGACTTCGTCGAGGCAGGCTTTTATGGAGTGAAAAAGTCCAATGGCGGTGTACTTCGTCGGGTCAACCTTGAGACCGACAAAATACGGACTCACGCGGGCCATGGCCTTGATGTCGGATTGATTCATGCCGACATCGGTGCCGGTGATAAACCGTCCGGCAAAGTAGTTTACTTTTTCGGCGTAGCTACGGAAGAGTTTTTTCCGCTGTGTCGGTGTAAGATCGCCGTGTTGCAGAATGACCGCTTTCGCGCCGCCATATGGGAGACCGGCAAGTGCCGCTTTGTAGGACATCATGCGCGAAAGCCGCAAAGCGTCGCTCAACGCATCTCCTTCCGAGGCGTACTGCCAGAAGCGTGTGGCGCCAAAAGACGGCCGGGTGGCACTGCCGCGGTGAATGGCAATGAAACCGCTAAGTCCGGTTTTTCCGTTGTGGATAAAACTCACGAAGTCGTGATCATCAAACTCCGTCAGCTTTTCTATGTAATAGCGTCCGTTGTCCATCATTGTGGTGCCACCTCTCTCCATTTGGGAAATACTCGGGGGGTTCCGATCACAACATTT
>CAYHEP010000042.1:0-6255 GCA_964355775.1 uncultured Candidatus Saccharibacteria bacterium
CTTTCTATCTACCATTTTAGCACTTTTGTGTGAAATACTAACAAACAGTTATGCACGTACGTATGAGAAGAAACATCATTTGCTCGCCTTGCAACTCCAATCACTGTTGGCGGGGATTTTGTTTGATGAAATAAACTAACTACTACTTGAAACTAAAACCCCTCCAACAGAGGGGTTTTCTTATTATCGTAACAAATACACTATGGAACAAATTACTTGGAAAGATTTCGAGAAAGTGGAACTGCGAATAGGGACAATCATCACGGTTGAGGATTTTCCTGAGGCGAAAATCCCAGCGTACAAACTAACCATTGATTTTGGAGAGTTTGGTATCAAGAAATCAAGCGCTCGCATTACGGAATACTACAAAAAAGACGAGCTAGTGGGGAAGCAAATCATAGGTGTTATCAATTTCCCGACAAAACAAATTGGACCGTTTGTATCAGAAGTTTTGACCACAGGGTTTTACGATGCAGAGAGCAAAGTGATCATCGCTCAGCCGGAACGTAACGTGCCAAACGGATCAAAACTAGCATGAGAATCTTGATTAAAAAAATTTCCACCCTGCCGACCCCGCCTACTCCAACAAACGTGGGCGATTTTCCTTTGGTCCGAAAAAGATCTTGATGCCACAACTCTTTCGTTCGAACTCTTGGCCAGCCGCTCACACAATCCCGTGTGGGCGGTTTTTGCAAAGGAGAGCGAAGATGTTGAAGAGTTTGGAAGCAAGGATTCTGGAAGGTAGCTCCGCAATCATGGGGCACCACATGAGCCGGATCGCAAAGACCGGGTGGACGGCCGAGCAACGCGCCGCGTACACCATCTTGCAGTACGGCTTCGCGGTCGTTTGGCCTGCCTTTCTCGGAGCCGTCGCGGACCGCGTGAAGACGCCGGAGCTCAAGAAGGCGTTCAGCAGTTTTTGAATTCTTGCAATTTTTTCGCCGTTATGCTACTATTCTCCCATGAGTCAATTTTTCCAACAAACCGCAAGCTATTACGCCTATTACCCAACCCTCCTTTTTTATTACCTACCCCAACCCCTTCCCAAGGAAGGGGCGGAATTCAGCACCCTCTCCTTGGGAGAGGGACAGGGAGAGGTTTGTATGTTAGGATTCACTCATGAATCCGTTTTTATACGCGATTATCGGGCTCATTCTTGGCGGCATCGTCACCTTTCTGATTTTTCGCTCCCGCAGGCCGGAAGAAAAAAAGGACGATCAGTCAATGCTCATTCTCAATGCTCGTCTTGATGCGATGACAAAATTGATTGCGGATCAGCTCAAAGACAGTCGCGAATCAGTTGAGCGGTCATCGCAGACAGTTCATAAACAAGTGGAGGGGTTTACGACGGGACTCACGCAACTTACGGAAAACTTAAAACAGGTCCATGAGAGCGTAAAAGGCGTTTCGAGTTTTCAGGATATTTTTAAATCGCCGAAACTGCGCGGGATTTGGGGTGAGGCTTCCCTCGAATCTTCGCTTCAACAATTCTTTGGAAAAGAGAGCTATGCGATCCAACATTACTTCAAATCCGGCGAGGCGGTGGATGCGGTGTTGAAACTGCCCAACGATCTGATTTTGCCGATAGACTCAAAATTTAATTGGGAGAATTTTGAAAAATCCATCAATGCGGAGACGGAAGCCAACCGCGCAATCTATCAGAAGCAATTTTTCTCTGACGTAAAGAAAAAAATCGACGAGATAGCGAGCAAGTACATTTTGCCTTCCGAAGGCACGACGGACCTTGCACTCATGTATGTGCCGGCCGAGACGGTGTACTACGAAATTATTAACAACATCAAAGACGTCGATATTCCCGCGTATGCGCGCAACAAAAAAGTCTGGCTCGTCTCGCCCAATACGTTTGGATTGTCTGTTTCCGCCATTCGCCACTGGGTGAAAGATATCCAGCTTAGCAAGCAGACCAAAGACATCATGAAACGCCTCGAGCGCATCGCGACCGATGGCAACAAGCTCGGCGATGATTTTCGCAAACTCGGCAACCATCTCTCAAACGCCCGCTCTTCGTACGAAGACACTGAAAAGCGCCTCACACTCATGGTGGACCGGGTTAAAAATGTGGTGGAGATTGAGGGTGGCGAAGAACCAAAAAAACTGCTAGAGTAGAGCTATGGATGCTCAAAAACTAGAGAAAGTAAAAGAAATTATACAATCCCATCCCGAGATCAAACTCGCCTATTTTTTCGGTTCGCAGGCAACGGGCAACACCGGTCCCATGAGCGACTATGATTTCGCGGTATACATAGACGGGCTTGATGGCAGAGAGCGGTTTGATATTAAGATCAAGCTTATGACATCAATTTCCAGCGTATTGAAGACCGATGCCGTTGATGTTGTAATTCTCAATGACCTTGATATGCCGGAACTTGCGTATGACATTGTTGCTGAAGGCATTGTTTTACATGAGGATGAACCCTATCGTCTTTTAGTGGAACCGCGGATTTTGGAGAGCTATTTTGATTTTCATACCATGTTAAAAAAGTATGGTCTTACCCGCGTACCATGACCAATCTTAATACGATCGATAATAAAATTTCTGCGGTTCGAATGTACCTCGGAGACGTAGAAGAATATAAAAAGTATTCGCAGGAAGAAATTGAGATAAATCCCGGAATCCGATTTGCTTTGGAACGTATTCTCTATCTCATCACGCAAGCCTCCATCGATCTCGGCGAAATATTGATTGCATATAAAAAACTTCGAAAGCCAGGCAATCAAAGCGAGATTTTTCAAATTCTCAAAGAGAAGAATGTCATTACGCGCCACTTGGAAGAAAAACTTATTGCTATGACCGGATTCAGAAATGTCATCGCTCATGACTATGCGAAAATAGACTATGCCAAAGTTTACAAAGTTCTCCACGAAGGCCTCAAGGATATTGAAGAATTTATCAAATTGGCAGGAAAGATAACATAGCACCTCACTGAATAAGATGCTAGAGTGATACTATGGCTGGAACATTCGCACGGAGCTATCAGTTGGTCAAAGAAAGCTGGGCGATTCTCAAGCAAGACAAGGAGCTGGCGGTGATTCCGGTTGTTTCGGCGATCTGTTCTATGGTTGTGTTGGGAATATTTACGGTGTTTGGCTATTATTTGGAAATCCGATTTGATCTCCGTACCATACCGACGGCATATTTCTATCTTTTTTCCTTCATCTATTATTTGATCACGTACTTTGTAGTTTCATTTTTCTCGGCAGTAATGGCAACGTGTGTTTCCATTCGCATGAAAGGCGACAACCCGACCTTAAACGATGGCATCAAAAATGCTTCCGCACACGTCGGTGCACTCTTTTTGTGGTCCATTTTGTCCGCTACCGTGGGGCTCGTGTTGAGGATTATCTTTGAACGATCGGCGCTCCTTGGAAAAATTGTCGTGTGGATCGTAGGTGCGCTGTGGAGCCTTGCTACGTTTTTTATCATTCCCGTGCTTGTCCTTGAAAATCTTAGTGTTGGAAAGGGCATCAAGCGATCCAAAGAAATCTTTTTGAAAACATGGGGCGAAAATTTCGTCGGCGGACTTGGCGTAGGTATATTCTTTGGCTTATTGTTTCTTGCCGGTTTGGCTGTGGGGTTTGCACTCATGTTTTTGGTTTCCTCGCTTGCACAACCGACGATCCCGATGATACTCATTGGTGCCGTTTGTCTTCTCTATTTTGTCATCCTTGGCGTCATCTCTTCCGCGCTTTCGGGCATTTTTGATATTACTCTCTATAATTACGCTTCCACCGGTAAGATTCCGGCCGGTATCAGCCCCGAATTGGTCCAAGCCGCTTTCAAGCCGAAAAGCTAGCTTTTCAAAGAAATATTTGCTAGAGTATCGGGATGAATCCCGTTAGAAGTCGCCCTAACGGGTTTGTAATGATAAAGTGTCGCTACTTCAGGATCTGAGTCGACTTCGCTACAGCGTGGATCACTCACATGAAATGCGACTTCTAACGGGATGAATATACTCACTTTTGCGTGGATAGCGGGAGCGGCGGCGATCGTATACGGGCTTTTGCTCATGTGGTCGGTGCTCAAAAAGCCGACCGGGACGGACAAAATGAAAGAAATCGCCAAGGCGATCCTTGACGGATCAAAAGCGTATCTCAAGCGCGAGTTTTTGACGATCCTCGTAGTCGGCGTCGTGATCGATATCGTACTGTGGTTCACTCTGGGCAAAAAGATGGTTGCCGGTTTTACGATCGGCGTGGCGGCTTCAATGCTTGCCGGATACATCGGGATGTTTGTTGCTGTAAAATCAAACGTTCGCGTTGCCGAAGCGGCCCGGGCTCATGCCGGCACGCCAAGCGGACTCAAGAAAGCCTTTGCGCTCGCGTTTCGCGGCGGATCGGTGACAGGATTCCTCGTAGCCGGTTTGGCGCTTTTGTCTCTGACGTTTTTCTATGGACTTTCAAATGGAAATATCGAAGCAATGATCGCTCTTGGATTCGGCGCTTCGCTTGTGTCGGTGTTCGCGCGGTTGGGCGGAGGTATTTTTACCAAAGCTGCTGACGTGGGAGCGGATCTGGTGGGCAAAGTCGAGGCTGGCATTCCCGAAGATGATCCCCGCAATCCTGCAGTTATCGCGGACAATGTTGGAGACAATGTGGGTGACACAAAAGGCATGGCGGCTGATGTGTTTGAAACGTATGTTGTTTCTGCGATCGCGGCGATGCTGATCGGCAAGCTGTTTTTTGATTTTGAAAAAATCACCATATTCCCATTATTTGTAGGAAGTATCGCGATCTTTGCTTCGATCATCGGATCATGGTTTGTGCGTCTCCGTAAGTCAATCATGGGAGCCTTGTATCAAGGTCTGATCGTGACCGGCTTGTTGCTCGTTGCCGCGCTCTACTACTTTGTGGTGAACAAGCCGATGGTTCTATTCATGCAGTATTCATCGCTTTCCATTTTCTATTCTTTGCTCGTTGGGGTAGGACTTACGGCTCTGATGTTTCTCATCACCGACTACTACACGTCCAAAAAATACAAGCCGGTCCGTGATATCGCGCAAGCTTCGACGACGGGACATGGCACAAATGTCATCGCGGGACTTGCCGTGTCGATGCAGTCAACCGCGCTTCCTGTCATCGTCATCTGCGCCGCAATCGGCCTTTCTTATCATTTTGCAAATTTATATGGCGTGGCGCTTGCGACTATGAGCATGCTTTCTCTGACTGGCATCGTTGTTTCAATAGATGCGTTTGGTCCCATTACGGACAATGCCGGCGGTATTGCCGAGATGGCTGGACTTCCAGACGAAGTACGTGCAATTACCGATCCGCTTGATGCGGTCGGCAATACAACCAAGGCGGTGACCAAAGGCTACGCGATCGCGTCAGCCGGTCTTGCGGCGCTGGTACTATTTGCCTCATATACGCAAGAATTTGCCAGTACTTCGGTAGGAAAACTTGTATTCGATCTTGCAAATGCAAATGTCATCATAGGTCTTTTGCTTGGAGGTATGATGACGTACTTGTTCGCATCCCTTGCCATGCGGTCAGTCGGCAAAGCCGCCGGAGGTATCGTAGACGAAGTGCGACGGCAATTTCGTGAGATCAAAGGCATTATGACCGGCGAGGGCAAGCCTGATTATTCCAAAGCCGTGGATATCGCTACCAAATCCGCCATCAAAGAAATGATCCTTCCCGCACTCATTCCGATCGTCATCCCTATCCTTGTTGGCTGGCTTTTAGGTCCGCAAGCTCTAGGAGGACTCTTGGTCGGACTCATCATCACGGGAGTGTTTGTGGCGATCTCGATGACATCCGGAGGTGCCGCATGGGACAACGCCAAGAAATATATCGAAGAGGGAAATCACGGCGGCAAAAAATCTCCCGCTCATCAGGCGGCCGTCACCGGTGACACCGTGGGCGATCCCTACAAAGACACCGCCGGTCCCGCCATCAATCCAATGATCAAAGTAGCAAACATCGTTGCGCTGTTGATAGCGAAGTTTCTCTAAATCAAATCAATGACATTAAACGAAGCTAGTAAAATCGTAAATATTTGGGGGAAATATCTGGAAATTGCACACGGTAAACTCATGCTTCTATTTGGAGGCGTCATCCCTGAATCGCTGTTGCCATTTCCAAAAGGGATCATTAAGGAAGCGTCTGATATTATTGCTCAATATCACAAAAACAATGACAGTAAGATTGGCGTGGATGTATTGCAAAACAATACCGCTTGACTCATGACATACGCAGAAGACGAAAAGGCATTTCTTAGAGCCGCAGATGATTTTA
>CAYHEP010000043.1:0-6053 GCA_964355775.1 uncultured Candidatus Saccharibacteria bacterium
ATTGTCACCTACATCGCGAGCCAGCCGCCGTCAACGTAAAATGTTGCTCCGGTTACATAGCTGGATTCTTCGGATGCGAGAAATACCACCATGGCGGAAACTTCCTCGGGACGTCCCATGCGTTTGAGCGGTACGCCGGAAAGGATAGCGTCAAGTATGGCTTTGGGAATATCTTTTTGCGAAGCCATTGGAGTATCAATGGCGCCCGGACCGATCACATTTACATTGATCCCCAAAGACGCCCACTCAACCGCGAGCGTTTCGGTCATGCCGATGATCCCGCCTTTTGAAGCGGTATAGTGCACTCCCCCGGCGATACCGACGCCGACACCACCTGATGCGATCGATGCGATGTTGATGATGCGACCCCATTTGTTTTTTGCCATTTCGCGCGCGGCTCGCTGGGCGCACAAAAATTGTCCCTTGAGATTAATGTGGATTGTCTTTTCCCATTCCTCCTCGGTGAGTTCAAGGGCCGGTTTTGGCTGATAAATTCCGGCATTGTTTACCAAAATATCCATGCGCCCATAGTGCGCAACCGCGTCCGTGAAAACCCGGTCCACTTCACTTGCGTCGGCAACATCGAGCTTGCCGGCGATCGCGTCTCCGCCGTTTGTTTTGATCTCATCAACCACCAATTGGCACTCCGCAAGATCAATATCGGTTACGACGACTTTGGCGCCTTGCCGGGCAAGAGCTATGGCGTGCGCCTTCCCCATCCCCCGACGAGCGCCTGTTACAAAAGCTACTTTGCCATTGAGTTCAAACATGGTAACAAAATTACTGCTATTTGTTTCTATTATAGTACTCTCCTGCGCAGCAGTACAGCGTTGATAGCCACAATCACGGTGGAAAGCGACATGAGAATGGCGGCAACTGCCGGCTGGAGGATAATGCCTTTTGATGCCAGCACACCGGCGGCTAGCGGTAAAGCGATGATATTGTATCCGGCGGCCCACCAGAGATTTTGGATCATCTTTGAGTACGTCATGCGGGACAACTTGATGATCTTTGCGATGTCGCGCGTATCTGACCGCATGAGAATGATGCCGGCTGACTCGATGGCAACGTTCGTGCCCGCTCCAATCGCAATCCCAACATCGGCTTGCGTGAGAGCGGGCGCATCGTTGATACCATCGCCAACAAAAGCGACGCGTTTGTATTTTTTCACAATCTCCGCCTTTTGACCGGGCATGACGCGGGCGTGGTATTCATCGATGCCAAGCTCTTGCGCGACTTGTTCGGCGACTTCTTCCGAATCTCCCGTTACCATGACGGACTTTAATCCCATCGCTTTGAGGTTCACTATCGCCTCTTTTGCTTCAGGACGGACTTTATCGGCGACACTGATCGTACCCAACTTTATCCCTTCTGCCTCCACTACTATGTCCGCTCCTCCACGGTGTCCTACAAATATTTTCTTCCCATTTACTTCTGCTTCTCCGCCCACACCGGGAATACGCCTGAAATTTTTTGCATCTGAAATAACGAGTCCGCGCTTTTTGGCTTCGGCGACTATGCCAAGTGCAATCGGATGTTCTGAATGCGCATCCACGGAAGCGGCAAGTGCAAGAGTTTCATCAGAGGAAAATGATGTCACGCCAAATGCTCCTTCGGTGAGCGTCCCAGTCTTGTCAAAGAGAACCACTTCGATGTTGCGTGCGGCTTCCAGTGCGAGGCGTTGCTTCACTAAGAAACCATTTCGTGCCGCCATTGTCGTTGAAATGGAAGCCACCAACGGAACCGCAAGTCCCAGTGCGTGCGGACATGCGATGACCAGCACCGCCACAAGACGCTCAAAAGCCGTGCCGATACCGGAAGACAGATACCATACTACAAACGTGATCGCCCCTGCTCCCAGTGCAACAAATGTAAGATAGAGCGCCGCGCGATCAGACAACATCTGCAGACGTGATTTGCTTGCTTGCGCCTCGCGAACCAAACGCATGACACCGGCTAAAAACGTCTTCTCGCCGACTTTCGTGACGCGCATTTTGAACGAGCCATCGCCATTTGTTGATCCGGCAATGACTTCAGATCCGGCTTTTTTCGGAACCGGCATTGACTCCCCCGTGATAATGGATTCATTGATTTCCGATTGCCCCTCGATCACTATTCCGTCGGCAGGCACTCTGCCACCGGGCTTGACCATCACGATGTCTCCTTCGTTTACCTTTTCATCGGGCAACAGTTTTGAAAGTTCCTTGAGAGCACCCTGCGCCCCCGAGACCGCACGCATTTCTATCCAGTGACCGAGCAGCATGATCGTGATAAGTGTCGTCAGCTCCCAATACAAAGCCACTGTGCCCTCCGTAGCCTTGGCGAAGGAGGGTGCCAACCTAAATATCGTTACATAGACGCTATAGCTATACGCCGCAATAATCGCCATCGCGATTAGTGTCATCATACCCGGCAATCGAGCGCGAATCTCGCGCCATGCGCTTGCCAAAAACACCCAACCACCATACCAAAACACGATTGATCCCAGTACAAACCCCAAATTCATCTGATCTCTCCAAACCACCACCGGAATCGTCAGCGCTAAACTGATCCAAAATTTGTTTAAAAAATTGGAATTTTCGTGCTTGTAATTTGTTTCGGATTTCGGATTTCGTGCTTCGGATTTGTCTCTAACGAGACTCATGCCACATTCCGGGCACATTCCCGGCTGGTCTTGCTTTATATTCGGATGCATCGGACAGATATAGATCATAGTATTTTTATTTTTTTCTTCAATCTGGCTATGTATTGTTCGTTCAAATCAAGCTCAAGCACACGGTGCGTACGCTGCAAGAGCGCTCGAAATTCTTTATCATGCACTGAAAACTGGAATTCTTCGACCAGTTGCGCGTAGGTATCCCAATCGCATTCCGGGGAAAATGCCAAACTCAATATATCCAGCTCGTCCTTGCGCCCCTTCGCGCTCCCCCGCCTTTCGAGCCAGGCGTGCAATTTCAGAAGCAGAAGCATCTCTAATGGCGGAATCATGAATGCTTCTCGCGCTTTTGCGCGCTTGAAAATTGTTTCAGCTGACACGCCAAGATCGGAATAGTGCGCCACGTAGATATCAATATCGAATTCACCGGTCTTGATTTCATATTTTTTCAAACGATCGTTCTTGCGCACATCGTATGTTTCTCCGAGCTTTCCCAATTCCTCGTACTCCACCACAATATCAATGTCCTTTGACTTGAGCGATCGTGTATACAAAAATACCGCCCAGCCGCCGATGAGAACGAAACGATACCGACCTCGCAATGTCTGGAGAAATTTGAAACTTTTTTCAGTAATAATGTCGTGATAAAATTCCGGCATAGGTTCAGGCGAATAATTTTTGTTTAAGGGCGTTCAAAAAATCGCGGGCATACCATTCTTTGGCGTTCCATAGGTCGGCAAAGGTTTGAACATCTGGCGTAACCGAGCCAAAATCGCGCAAGCGCGGATCGCCTTTGAGAACAATGACATTGACGTATCCCTCTTGTGGTGGAAATCGTTTCTTCATCTCTTCATCATCGGCATATACATATACTCTGTCATAGTCTGCCGGTGCATCATCGTATTTCAATCGGTATGCACT
Source organism: uncultured Candidatus Saccharibacteria bacterium (assembly GCA_964355775.1). Classification (GTDB taxonomy): domain Bacteria; phylum Patescibacteriota; class Minisyncoccia; order 2-02-FULL-40-12; family IGHO2-01-FULL-4-A; genus JBBTSB01. Next base: position 3,578 of record CAYHEP010000043.1, read on the forward strand.
ATAGCACGTGAAAATTGCCTCCTGTGGCATCATGCCCTCGATCTCTCGCGCCGATAGATCAGCATGCGTTGTATAAAGAGTTTCTTTTTCAAGACTTCTCTGCGTTGCCCAGAGGTAGAGAAATTTTTCCGCGTTGACCACAGCAAAATTCCTGCCTTCAACCCGAATGGCCCCGGACTGCCGCGGAAGTTTCAAGGCATTAAAGACAGTGCTCAAAGAAATCCCAAACCTTTGGGCAAGGTCTTTTTGAGTAAACGTCGTGATTTTTTTGTCTATCACCTGGTGTAAAATTTCACGCCAGAGCATCTCTTTTTTGGTCATATTTTGCTATGTTTCGATTTTATACTATCATAATATGCTTCTTTTCTATCCTAGTCGAAACTCATGTATTTGTCAATATTCCCCATCTTATCTTGTCTACTATTCGGATGCATGGGACAGGTGTATGTCATGGTAGTTTTTTATGTTCGGGGACTTTTAGGTAATTCTTCTTTGAAACCACGCTTCGGCCGATTTCTTTTTCAACTTTTCGTCTGGCAACGCCGGCAACATTTCCGCCACGCTTTGCAATATTTTTGTTTTTCTGAAATGTATCGGGAATTTCCTTTTGCGATATTTCCGTGGTGGCAGTTTCGGCCAGCATGTTCAATACAAGCTCCAGATTGGACATATTATCTCGCAAGCTTTCTTTTTTCAAGCCCTTGAGATTTTTGTACTGCTTTGTCGTCAGTCCAGCCCATGCTTTGGATATCTCATCGGTGAGGATGGCAAACTCAATGCCTTCCTTCGCGCCACGCTTCTCCCATTCGTCCGTAAGCGCCTTGCGGATTTCAATACTCTTGAGTCGTTGATTGACCCATTCCGGAGTATATCCTTTTTTCAAATACGTCTTGAGCGCCCGATTGATGGCAAGTTCCGGATCGGCGGTTTCCTCAAGCCGTTCGTAACCCACACGAGCAAGCCAGAGTTTGAATGGTTCAGCGTTTGGTGAAGGAATAGATTGGACAAGCCGAAGCATGGTCTCGGTATCCGCGGCGTCAGTCAGGCGCAATTTGCCGTCTGGAGCAAGCATTTTCAAACCGTGACATTTTGTCACGGTTTCATTTCCGCCCTCTTTCAGTAGTCTTTCCTTCAGTTTTCTCCAATAAGCCACCGGATCAACACTGTTGGTGAGAACCCCTATCACGTCAGAAACCGAAAAATACCAAAGCTCTTTCTCCCCATCCCAATGACGACGGATTTGCTGTCCCTCAAACAATGCGATTTTGAGTAGTTTTTTCATGATCACTATATTACTACTAATTTATTCTCTTTCTTAACAATTCTCTCCAATATATCACGCCAAACACCACCAAAGGAATGGCTGTCCAAAAGCCGGGAGCGTATCCGCCAGTCAATGTTTCCCAAAGGTGATGAACTTCGACAACGAAAACAATGCCAAGGATTACATACCAAACCTTATTCACGGGGCGAGCAAGCAACAACCACAACAGGAATGCATACAACAGTATTTGAACCGTCCAATACGCGCTCAATCGAGAAACATCAAACACATTCGCCAACCATCCGATCGAAGCATCGGTTTCGATGAAATTAAAATAATACTCCTCAAGCGTGTGAAGAAGGAAAAAAAATACAGAAATCAACGTTATTTTTTGGATTCTATTCATTGCTATTTCCATTCGTCATACCATCCTCTCATCAGTTCGATCTCGCTGGTTTGCGCTTCGATGATGTCTTCGCTCAGCTTTTTCATCTCGGGTCGCTCGATGGAACCGATGAGCATTGATGCCATCATGACAGCCATCTGGTGGTGCGGGATCATTTCGCGTATGAAATCACGATCAAAGTCAGTTGAAGTTTCAAGGTTCGAGAAATCAGCATCTCCTGGCATCATACCACCGTGCATTATGCCCATGTGGATCGGTACATCCTGACCGTACCACTCTTTGTACCATGTCCGCATTTGATTGTTTTCTTTGGTTTGAGCCGTCACTATCGCTGATGCAAGTGTTTTGATCTCCGGTCGCTTTGCGCGTGTGAGCGCAACCTGTGCCATGGTGATAGCATCATTATGGTGCGGAATCATTTGCTCTATAAAGTGGCGGTCAATGCTACTTCCGCTACTTGGTCCCATCATGACATTCCAAGAATCCGATCTTATCATCTCCCACGCAAGACCTCCGATGACCAGCCCCACAATCAGTGCGATAATAACATTTTTGTTCATGTTGTTTTGTTTACATTTTTACCCTCATTCTGTTGAATAATTTGCGTATCTCTTCGACCCAAATAATTGAACTTGCAATGGAGATAATAATAAGCCATTCCGAAAGCGAGAGTGGTGTGGTGTGCAGGACTTTCTGCAAAAACGGTGTGTAGAGCGCGGCAAGTTGCAAAAATATAACTATCGCGGTGGCGCCGACTAGAAACTTATTGGAAAATGGATTCATTTGGAAAATTGATTTGCTTTCGG
>CAYHEP010000044.1:0-5450 GCA_964355775.1 uncultured Candidatus Saccharibacteria bacterium
AATACACAAGCACTACACGCGTAGTCCGCTTTTTTACACTGGAAACCGATAAGCTGACAAAAAATCTCCAGCGTGCCGTGGGTTGTACGCTACTGCTCCGTCATGGCAACCAGGGCAGTATCGTTGCTCGCTTTTGACGCTCCAATCCCTTCAGCGAGCATCGAGGGTGGAACGCTGTCTAAACGAAGTTAGGCAGTCGCATAGCCATACCCCATAGGAGCAAAGGCTTGCGTTGAATAGGTGTTTTTAGCACTTATGATTTTGTACATAGCTTGCCCCGAGGCGCGTGAGCGCTTTTCGGGGTTGTCGAGTTGTGTACGAGCTCGGCGTGCGCTTGTTGTAAAAGTACCTCCATCAAAGCCGGTCAGACCCATAGTTAACAAGACGTATCATAGCAAATTTTCTTACCTTTGTAAAGCCCTAGCCATATCGCGTTTTACGTTTCTTTTTTTTATGGTTTCGCGTTTGTCGTATTTCTTTTTGCCACGGGCGATGCCGAGGTTGAGTTTGAGGAGACCGTGGGCGTCAAAAATCTTGAGGGGGACGAGCGTCAGTCCGCGCTCGTCGGCTTTGCCGACAAGATACTTGAGTTCCGATTTTTTCAAAAGCAACTTGCGCGTGCGCTGATCGTCGTAGTCTTTCGGCACGTTGCCCGGCTGATAGGGCGCGATGGTAGCGCCGACCAAGTACGCTTCATTATTCCCGCCACCGGGCCGGCGGGCAGGAAAAATTTTCACGTAACTGCCTTTGATAGAGATCTTGCCGGTGCGGATGGACTTTACTTCAGGTCCTGACAAAACCAGCCCCGCCGTGAAAGTTTCGAGGATTTCATAGTCAAAACGGACTTTATCGTTAGAGATCGGCTGCATCGATGATTTTTTTGATCGCCGTGAGCTGTTTTTTCATGGATTCTATATCTTTGTCGATATGGTAGAGCTCGATTTCTTCTTTTTGGATTTCCGTTTCGGTTTTTTCGTCAATTCGCTTTTCTTGGCGCAAACCTGACAAAATGATCTGTTCTCCGATAAAAAACGATACAAACGTCCCCGTGAGCATTAAAATGATGACACTGATGATCAATGATGCCAGAGGAGAAAGATAAATTCCTGCTATATCCCACACGCCCCGCCAAAAGAGAACTACGCCAATGCCTCCGATGAACGCATAGAGAGTCGGATACCGACTCAAGCGGTGGCGGATCTTGTCCTCGAGCTTGTCAAAAAAATTGATGATATGTTTTATCATGTGCGTTCTTCAAGTTTGATTTGCGTTGTTAATTTAGTATCTCCTCGAAGTACATAAAGAGTGAGCTTGTCTCCAACCTGCGCCGCTTCCACCAAGTCCGCGAGCTCGCGCTGTTCGGTGAGCCGGATGCCGTTGATCTCCAAAACGATATCATTTTCTTTGACACCGCCCTTGTCGGCCGGGGAGTCTTTGACCACCGCTTGCGAGTTGGGGATGTGGTCTTTGACGACCAGTGCGCCGTAATCTACGGGCAGAGCGTATTTTTCCTGCAAATCCTTGTTGAGCATTATGTAGCGCAGGCCTATGTAGGGGCGGATGATGCGTCCAAACTTTGAAAGCTCCTCGAGATCCGTCTTTGCCCAGTTGATCGGGAGCGCGAAGCCGATGTTTTGGGCTCCAAAGATTACGGCGGTGTTTATGCCGATTACTTCTCCATCAAGATTGACCAGTGGTCCGCCGGAATTGCCTTGGTTGATCGCGACATCGGTCTGGATGACATGGCGGAGGTTTTCTATCATTCCGCCTGTGCCCAGCGCTGCCGAAATCTTACGCCCGAGCCCCGAAATGATACCCTTTGATACCGTATTGCTAAACAATCCCAGCGCATTGCCAATAGCAATCGCCGTTTGCCCAAGCTCCACGTGGTCCGAATCACCAAGCGTGAGTGTCGGCAAGTCTTTTGCTTCAATCTTGAGTACGGCGACGTCATTGATGGGATCGCGCGTCAACACTTTTGCTGGGTATTCCTTTTCGTCATTGGCGACCACCGTGTATTCGGCGTCGGTTTCATAGACGACGTGCTTGTTGGTCAAAATCATGCCATCGGCGCTGACGATAAATCCAGACCCTCCGCCGATTTTTGTCTTGTGGTTGCCCATGTTTTCAATCGGCACATGATTGCCCAGCGATTCATCAGGGATTGGCAGTGGTTTTTTTTGAGTCGGATCAAGAGCAATCTTTGCCGGCTCCTGCATCATTTTCGAAATCACAACACTGACCACCGCCGGCGCGACTTTTTTTACGGTTGCGATCGTTTGTTTCTCAAGGTCATTCATCCCGTTAGAGGCAGTAACAACTTCGAATTGGATTGAACGTTGATACTGTGTTATTTTAATCTAAGACAACTTATTGCTACGGACCCGCTAGGGTTGCCTCTAACGGGATTCATGGTAAAAATAATAGCATGATCAAGCAAACAATCCAACAACTCACCGGTGCAGAAGTCCAAAAACCAAAATCCGACTTTGGCGATTATGCCGTGTTTATCAAAGACAATGTCGCAGAAGTCTTTGAAAAGCTCAAAATCCAAATTCCAAATGTCAAAGAGATCGAACGCATAGAAATCAAAGGCCAGTATATCAATTTCTTTTTGAGTAAAGCGTTTTTGCAATCCGAGCTTGCCCGCATTGCTAATAGTCAATGGTCTATAGTCGATAGTCAATTAGCGGGTCGCACAGTAATAGTAGAATACACTGATCCAAATCCCTTTAAACTTTTCCATATTGGCCACATGATGAGCAATGCGATCGGGGAGGCTATTGCGCGGCTGTACGAGGCGAGCGGTGCAAAAGTCATCCGCGTGACGTGGCAGGGTGATGCAGGTATGCACATCGCAAAAGCAGTTTATGCCGATGGCGACTATGCCAAGGGGTCCAAGGCGTTTGATGAAGATCCCGAAGCAAAAGCCGAGATAGAAGCGATCAATAAAAAAATATATGATCGAAGCGATCCGGAGATCAACAAACGCTACGATGCGGGACGAAAAGCGAGTCTTGAGTATTTTGAAAAGCAGTACGCTCGGCTTGGCTCAAAATTTGACCGGTATTTCTTTGAAAGCGAGGAGGGACCCAAGGGACTTGAGCTCGTGAAAGCCCATCCGGAGGTGTTTGTGGAGAGTCAGGGAGCTATAGTATTTCATGGCGAGCATACGCGGGTGTTTGTAAATTCGCAAGGTTTGCCGACGTATGAGGCCAAAGAACTGGGTTTGAACCAAGAAAAATTCAGGCTCTATCATCCCGACCTCTCTATCATAGTCACGGGCAATGAGATAAAGGAGTATTTTCAGGTGCTCATGGAGGCGATGAAACTCGTGATGCCGGACGTGGCTGCCAAAACCCGACACGTTCCGCATGGCATGTTGCGTCTTCCCACCGGCAAAATGTCATCGCGTACGGGTGATGTGATTACTGCGGATGATTTTATTGAAAAAGTAAAAGAAAAAACAAAAAGCGAGGAGGTGGCGATCGGTGCCATCAAGTACGCTATTTTGAAACAGGGGATAGGCAATGACGTGATCTTTGATCGGGAAAAAGCGGTCGCCGTGCATGGGGATTCTGGAGTGTATTTGCAGTATACGTATGCTCGGCTTACAAGCATTCTCAATAACCCCTCCGCTCCTCCCCTTCAAGTTGAGGGGAGCCTGCCTGCCGGCAGGCAGGGTCGGGTAGGGTTGCTGAATGAGCAAACTGAACTAAATATAATAAAGCATTTGATGGAATTTCCTGATACAGTCCGCGAAGCGACCGAGCGTATTGCGCCCAACATCGTTGCTTTGTACTTGTATGAACTTGCCAACAAAGCCAACCGCTTCTATGAGGAAGTGAGAATTCTCGATGACATCGACGAAGACCGCAAACAAGCCCGTCTGGTGCTGGTAAAAACTACCGCCGATGTTTTGAAACGCGGTCTAGCCTTGCTTGGCATTGCGACCCCGGAGAAGATTTGATAGGATATCATCATGGAACTGCACCAAACGGCAACTGCCGGGACAAGTAAACAGGTGATCGTACCGCGCAAACTCTACAATGAGCTTGGTCTTCGGCGCGGGGAATATCTCAAGGTTGAGCGACATGGGCGTGAATTGAGACTGACGCCGGAGGACAAAGAGCGCGAAGAGATTTTGGTCATTGTTGCCCAAGGTAGAGCCGACTACAAGGCGGGAAAAACCCACGGACCGTTTGAGACTGCTGAAGAGGCAATAGCATTCCTGCATGCCTCTGTAAAAAACTCCAATAAAAAGACACGCAAAAAATCGTAAATGCGGATACGTCTAACGGAAAAAGCTACGAACAATTACAAAAATGCTCCTTTGGCGGTGCAAAAAGCTCTTGATAAATGCTTGGTATTCCTTCGGCAAAACCTCCGCCATCCCTCTCTCCACGCTAAGAAGTACGATGAGTCTAGTGGTCTTTGGCAAGCCCGCGTCACCAAGGGGTGGCGTTTTTATTTCACGATCGAGGGAGATACCTATCTACTTCACGATATTCGACTTCATCCAAAATAGCCCAGCCATGATCCCTCCCAGCGTATCCATGAGGAGGTCTTGTATGGTGTCGACAAGATCGCCTTGGAGAGGTACGCCGAAAAGCTGTCCGATGGCGTACTCGTGAAACTCCCACAGGACTCCGACGGCCATCACGATGGCAAGAATACAAAAGAAGCGCAACGGTTGCGGGAGTTTGGCAAATTCGTTACGATAGTAGGACGTGGCTAGGAGCCCTATAAAGAGCCCGCCAAGGATGTGAAAGTAGTGGTTGCCTGTATCAAAGTACCATTGGCCACCCCAATATCCCCCCGTATAGCCCAACACAAAGAGCACGCAGAGTATCAAAAAGATTGTTTTGGTTCGAGGCATTAGAGAAGTATACCACGTTTAAAAAGCGCCGTAAAACGGCGCTTTTGCTGTAGTTGACATAACCATCTTATTCATGTATACTATATGCAGACATTCCTCTGTTTTGAGGTGTCGCTGAACAGCACGGGAAAGCGGAACCGTGCCTGCTCTTTTACAACCAAATCCGCAGATTAGAGATAATCTTGCAGATTCCATCGAATTTTGTTCCGCTGATGGCGGCAATCCAAGGGGAGAAGATTTCAGTCGAGGTCTTTCTTGCCAGGCTGAAAGATGCACTTCAAGTTGCAAAGATCTACAACAACCCGATTCTGAAAGGGATCGAGTTCGCGATCGACGACGGAGTCTTGGATGTCAAGATACATCTGGGCTTCGAAAGCGAGAAGTAGTACACGCTCCCGCGCTTGCGCGGGACGGGGCAGGCCACCACCCGGTTGTTACAACCGGGCCCCGATACAAAAAGGTGGCTTTTTCATACTCTGGTTTTTGGTGGCTAAATATGGTATCATTTTTACATGTCAACTCATAGCGAGTAGTCACCGCCTTTTTCCCATGAGTGAGCGCAGATTGATCA
>CAYHEP010000045.1:0-5365 GCA_964355775.1 uncultured Candidatus Saccharibacteria bacterium
TCAGCTCCGACGCTCATCGGTCGGAGCCCCGACTGGAAACGTCGGGGGCATTTAATACACCTATTATTTCTTTGGCAATCCGCATTGCTTCCGATTTGCTTTTTACCACCAAGGCGCCGACGCCTCGATGGCCGCCACCGCCGTAGGAGCGTGCGAGAGCTCCCAGGTCAACGGTGGACTTTTCTTTGCTCCATTTGTTCGAACCGATGCCGATTTTGAATTCCCCGCCCTTGTCGGAAATTTGTACCGAATAGGGCGCTTCGGGATATACCACATACGGTGCCCAGCGTGCAGCATGAGTGGTGGCTGCGTTTTTTTCGACATAGATTACCTTACCCTGCAAACTCACAAGTTTTTGAATTAAAGCATCGGCGACGCGTCGTTGTTCCTGTAACTTTTTGATCCTCGGCTGATACTCGGGCAAACGAACAATCTTTTCCATGCCCAGCACAATAAAATTCTTTATCAAAAACTCGCGAAATGCGAGATACTGCCCATGGTCTTTTTTGGATTCCGTGTCGCCCAGCAGTAGTTGGATTTGCTTGCCGGGGCTGTCGAGCTCGAGCGCCGACGCAAGCGTGGGATATGCGGCCGAGTCATCCATATCGACAACTGCAACCAAATCCGCAACGGCGGGGGATAGTTCGTATCCGTAGTGCTCATGTAAAAACCGCGCCACCAACCCGCACGCCGAGGGCGCTGATGCATCCCAGTGATGCTGATCATCTTCCTTGAATGACGCTTGCCACTCCGGCTTTTTGAACGCCGATGCATGGTGATCAATCCACCAGTCGGCCTTTGGATGATACTGAAAATCCACGAGCACAAAGGGATGTTGAAAGTCATGGTTTTCCCAGCCACCCGGATTTGCCTCGAGTTGGGAGTTGTATTCCAAAGGCGTAAAGCTCACCAGATCATCCCCGCGCTTCCTCAAAAAATCCAAAAACACCGCACCCGATGCCGTGCCATCCAAGTCGTCGTGATAATAGAGGTGGAAATCACTCATAGTAGCCAAGTGCTTTTAGCGCCGGCAGTTTCATACCAGCAAGAAACTCTAGCATAGCTCCTCCGCCTGTGGAAACATAACTGAATTTATCAAGTAAGCCAAGTTTCCGTGCCGAAGTTATGGTATCGCCTCCCCCGATCACAGAAAACGGAGCCTTTGCCACCACCTGGGCTATTGCAGTCGTACCATGTGAAAACTCAGGCGTCTCGTACATCCCCATCGCCCCGCACCATAGTACGCTTTTTGCTTTTGAAATCATACTTGCGAATTGCTCCTGGGATTTCGGCCCGATGTCAAGAATCATATCGTCTGAAACAACCGTATCGATCGGCAATGATATGCGGCTTATATCAATATCCTTGATCGCATCCATTTTTTCCGGGTCATAGAGGGATTTACCGATATCTTTTCCTTGAAGTTTGAAAAAATTATTCGCCAGAGCGCCACCCACCAATACATGCTCCGCTTTTGATAAAAAATTGTCGATGACAAGCAGTTTGCTTTCGATCTTGGCACCGCCAAGCACAACAACCTTGCCCTGAGACGGAGAATCGATGATCTTCGAAAGAGCTTCTGTTTCCGCGACTATCAGAGGACCAACATATGATGGAAGAAATTTTGTGACAGCGACCATAGAGGCATGAGGACGATGGACATTTGCAAACGCATCGTCAACATATAAATCAAATCCTTCCGCCAGCGAGCGGGCAAAATCAACATCATTGGCTTCTTCGGCAGGCGTTGTACGAAGATTTTCAAGCATCACCAGCTGATGACTCGCAAGCATATCAAAACGATCGGAACCGAGAATGTTTTTGCAAAACGCAACGGGACGCCCCAAGACATCTTGAATAGTATCTATGATTAGTCCATAGCTTTCCAGCGCGCCTTTTTTTGCGGAAATGTGCGTAATCATAACTACTCGCGCGCCACAACCCATGAGAAAATCAATGAATTCTTTGTGGGCTTTTATTTTGGCAGTTTCTTGAACGACATTGTTTTTGACCGCCACATTAAAATCCACCCTCAAAAGCACTTTTTTGCCTTCAAGATCTGCTTTATTGAGTTGTGAGAGGAGTTTCATCATGTTTTTTTCTCTTGATTGTGAATACCGGGATAATACTCGAAACTGAATACCAAAAAATAACATTCATCGTCACGTCAAACAAACCTCGATTGCAGTTTATTTCCGTATCTCCTGTTCGAATCATACCGATAGGCCAACCACGAGTTTGGTAGCTTTCCGAACTACTATCGGCGCCATGACAAAGATAATTATGCGGTGGAAACATAAAAGATGCCAAGGCAAAAATGCACCCTAACAAGATCCATGTACCTATTTTTTTAAACCGTTTCTCAAATAGAATCCGTACGGTCGAAATCTCTGAAATTACATAAAGTGCGAGGATGCAAAAAGGAAGGATCAAATCGAGAGGATCTCCTAAATTCTTTCCCACTCCTTCCGAAATATCTAAGGTCACAAAAATAGCTACCAATCCAGCTGGTATAACTAATAAAATTGCCAGTATTAATTTCGAAATGTTTTTTAGAGCAACGCTCATAATTATTTTTTTCGTTTATAAATTTTATCGCGGTTATCGATGTGCCAAATCGTGATCAACTTTTTTTGTTCTGAAAACGTATAAGCAACCCTCCATGGACCTATTCGCAATTTGAAAAAACCGTGCCAATCCGCTTGAAGCTGTGGAATTTTTACTTCATCGAAATGCTCGCCAAGCCACTCGATTTTTCCAAAAACTCGATGTTGAACGGAGCGATCGAGTCTTGCGAGGTCTCTGTTTGCAGAATCTTCAAATTCAATGCTCCAGTGCATGAAAAATTAAAGCTGGTACTTTTTTCTTATTTCTTCAAGAGTGTAAGACGTATATTGTCCTTTTTCCATCATTCTTTTTGCTGCGACCAGTCTTTGCTTAGCTTTTGCAGTCAGCTCTAGTCCTTCATCGGGATCGGGTGAGAGTTGTTCAATCAAAAACTCAAGGTTCTCGAGTAATTTCAAAGGTGTCTTTCCGCGGGCAATGACAGCCTTGCTCGCATCTTTGGCAATATATTGTGACTGTAGTTTGGAAACATCAATAGTAATGGGATACTTCATAATTCTGATTCTATCATAGTTTTGCCACAATCTCAATCATGCGCGCAAACTCGTCCGGGCGCAGACTCGCGCCGCCGACGACACCACCGACAATTTCTTCGTGCCTGAAAAAGTCTGCAACGTTGTGTTCATTGACGCTCCCGCCATAAAGCATACTCGGCTTGAAACCGTACATCTTGTTCAAAATACTTTGCATTTCGTGAATGGCATCGAGGGTATACTCGGAAGTTGCGGCAAGCTTTCCGATCGCCCAAACTGGTTCGTAGCAAAACAAAATCTTTTTAGCATCGTCCGCGCTTACGTTTTCAAGATCTCTTGTGAGCTGATCGATGAGATAGTCCGATCGCGCGGGACCTTGTTCCGGCTCGCCGATGAGTAATATCGGCGTCATGCCGGCCGCAAGCACGGCGTGCAGTTTTTTATTGATGATCTCATCCATATCGCCCACCTCGCGCCGTTCGGAGTGACCTACGAGCACATGACTGACACTAAATGTTTTCAACATGGACGTGGAAATTTGTCCCGTGTGCGCTCCGCCTTCCCAAAACACATCCTGTGCGCCAAGACTCACCGCCGCATGGCTCCCAAACCTCGGCATGTAGACAAACGGCGCACACAACACCACCGTGACATCGGGGTGTTTTTTCGCTGCTTTCATTTCTTCATGAAACAAATGCTCGGCTTCGGCGAGCGTGGCGGGATTGGCTTTCCAATTAGCTATTAAGAGTTTGTGCTGCATAGTCAGGATCAATGATATTGATTTTTATTCCCGTTCCCGCTTCAAAACCTGCATCAAAGCTCATCCGCGGAATGATCTCGATGTGCCAGCGATAGTACTGGTCAAAGGACAAGTCCTCGTGTTCAGTATAATGCAACGGCGCGGTATGGATAAAGAAATTATACGCCGGATCGCCGAGATTTGCATGCATTTTTTTCAACACCGTTGCGAGCGCTTCGGCAAGCGGTAAAATACTTTGGTCCTCGAGGTGGTCAAAGTGTCCACTGGCAAACTTTGGATAGATGCGCATCTCGTATGGCTGTTTGGAAACAAACGGGCAAAACGCGACGAACTGCTCGTTTTCAAAGATGATGCGTTGTTTGTTGGCGATCTCTTTTTCGATCATGAGCGCATGGGCTTCCGTGCCGTGCTCCTTGAAATACCGGTACGAACCGCGCAGACTTCGCGCGACATCGGGCGGAATGATGGGCACCGAGATAATCTGCGAGTGAGGATGATAGATGCTCGCCCCGCCCTCACGACCGTAATTATTAAAAATCATGATGTACTGCCCGCAATTGTCGATTGTGGCGATTTCAGCATAACGCTTGTGGTACGCTTTGATGACTTCGGCCATCTCACCAGCTGAAAAATCATAGAGCTGTTTCTCGTGATCTTTGAAAATAAACAGCTCGTGGATGCCAACCCCGGCAGTTACGGCATACCCGTCCCGCTCCATGATCGGTCCACACGCGCCTTTGACAACAGCAGGGAATTTGTTTGGGATTACTTGAACTGACTCCGTCGTGCCTTCAAAAGGGCAGTCCTCCGGCTTTTGGTAATTTTCCGCGCGCGGTTTTGGCGCATGGGGCCTACTCGCACGGCCAGCCGCTATTAAAACCCAATCTTTAGAAACCATGTCTTGTCTGAATTCAGAAGTCATGTAGTAATGTAAATATCAATTATACCGTCCCAGTAGTAAATTTAAACGAACCTGCACAGTCTCCATAAGCACCTTCGGGTATGCCCAGATGTTGACCTTCGAATTGAGATCGTTGTCCCACGTCACGGGGATCTCTTTGATATGGAAATGAAATTTCTGCGCGAGCGCCAGCACTTCAACGTCAAACCCCCAGCCAAAGATGGTAAGCTTTGGAAAAATCGCTTGTGTTGCCTTTGCAGTGAAAAGTTTAAAGCCTCTTTGCGTATCGTGGATCCCCCACACCGCAAACAACTGGATCCACTTGTTCCCCAGCTTCCCAAAGAGCACCCGGTACCACGGCTCGCCACCACCTTGGACTACCTTCGCTCCGGGTACCGCAAGAGAACCAATCACCACATCGTACCCGGATTGGATATACGGCATCATCCGCTCGATATGATCTATACTCGTAGAGTTGTCGGCGTCCATGAAAAGCCGTAGATCCCCCCGTGCTTCCATCATACCACGAGTTACCGCATAGCCCTTGCCGGGACGTGGTTCGTCCATGATCTTGAAACGTAAATCTTGAAACGTAAATCTTTCAGT
>CAYHEP010000046.1:0-5355 GCA_964355775.1 uncultured Candidatus Saccharibacteria bacterium
TCCCAAGAATAATGCTGTAAAAATTACTTTTTTGATCATCCCGTTAGAAGCAGTAACAGCCACCCCGACGGTTTGACTGTTGATACTTGGTTATTTTAGAAATATACATACTTTGTTGATAAACCCGCTAGGGCTGCTTCTAACGGGACTCATTGATTTCATTATACTACATCTTACTTTGCATCGCACGATTTGGTACTGACGTGGACATGGGTAGCGCTTGGATCGGAGCAACCAATTCGATGTCCTCCGGCATCTTCACAACGTGCTTTGTCTGGAGGAACGCCACAATTTCGCGCAGCTTCAATGATCTCGGCTCCAATATTTTCATTCCCAAAATCAATCGCGCGCGCTCCCGTATTACCGCTCTCACCACCATAGTGACAAGAGTTGATGGCATGAGAACATGTTGCGCTACATACAGGATTTCCGCGAGTGATGTTGCAAATGGGATTGTCCAAATCTATGGTAAAAACAGAGCCAAAAATCTTTCCGGTAAGATTTTTTACAATGCATTGATATAATTTGTCAGTTTCTGGAGCATTCTTGGCTGTAGTAGGTTCATTGTATTTTTGACCCAGCGCCTTTAGATCATTGCAAAGCGAAGCAACCGGAGTAGGGGTTCCACTAGTTACGGGCGCTGGCGTTGGTGTGACTTCTTGGCAGTCCAGTTTAAACCAATTCGTTGCCACGTTGCGGTTGCCGGCGATGGAGTGGAGAATAAAATTCACGATCATAAACGAGCCGTAGATGATCGCCACGCCAATGAGCGTGTTGGTTAGCATCTTTTTGCCTTTGGTCACCATCTCCGGATTCGCGCCACCCAGTAATACGAACACACCAGACACGAGGATCAACAGCATCGCGATAATAGGCGTCAGCGTCAGCGTGACGTAGTCAATGACGTTTTTGACGAGCTTGAGGATGTCGCAAACCGTGCAGGGATCCGGGTTTGCAGACGTCCCGCAAAATACGATGGCTGCGTTTGCAGGAAGCGCAAAAGCAAGCATTGGCAAAAGCACCAATACGATCAGCAAGATTTTCATTTTTAAACTTTTCATTGCCGATTTTTGCTCATGATCACATTTACTTGCGCTTCAGCCTCTTGCAACGAATCGTGGATGGAGGCGTGATTAAAATTCACATCGTCAATGAGCTTCGCAAAGATGCTTTCGACGGAGACATTGTCGGGTTGTTGCCATGAGAAAGCTGTGAGCGCTTGTGTCGCAAACGTGCCGAGATCGGGATCATTTTTCTCCCGCTCAATCAAATCTTTTCGGGCGGCTGGACGCCCCGATGCCTGCAGATACGGCAATGTCGCCGTGTCATCGGTCGCCAGAAACACCAGAAACTTCCACGCATCGTCGCCATATCTGGACTGCTTGCTGACCGTCGGCGCCCAGTAATTGGCGTAGTTGACTTTTCTATCGGCTTGTCCTGGTTGAGGCATGGGGGCGATCCCGAAGTGCAGTCGGGGAGCTTTGCCGCGTATAATTGGAATCTGGTGGGAATAATTAAACAACATAGCGGTGTTGCCATCAGCAAACGCATCAATGGAATACTTTTGCTGATCATTCCACGTATAGCGGTCCGGCTTTCCGGAATTGGCAAAATCAGTATAAAATTGCAGGGCAAGCTCGCCGACGTTGAGATTTTCAACCGGCTTGCTAAACGTCGCGTTGTTTCCGTCCGTCATCCGCACTCCGCTTTGCAACATGAGGAGTCCCAAAAGATCGGTGGAGCGGTTGATATTGCGCGCGGTGCCGATGGCGACTGCGGATTTGGTAATATTGTTGCGATCGTCACGCTTGGTCAGGATCGCCACATCTTGCACAAAATCCTCCCATGTCCGCGGAGGCGACGAGATCCCTGCTGTGTTAAATGTGTCCTTGTTGTAGTACATCGCAAGCGTATCTACGTAGAGTGGCATACCGTAGATTTGTCCGTTGCTTGTCAGGTCGGCAGTCGCCACGTCAACAAACGTACTCTGGAAATCTTTGAACGCCATAATGGGCGTCTTTACGTTTTGCGGGATCGGCTGGATCAAATCATAGTGCTTTGGAAGCCATGTGTTGTGCATGAGAAACAGGTCGGGACCGTTGCCGGCGGCAAATGCGCTTACCAGCGTATTCTCATAGTCAGCAAACGGAATCTGCCGATATTCTATGGTAAGATTTGGATTTTTCTGGCGGTAAGCGCGGATAACGTCGCTGTAAAATGTTTCGTCATCGTACGTGCCCCAAAACTGGAGCGTCGCGTGCATTGGCGCGGGATTGCCTTTCAAGACACTGATAAAAAAGATCGCCAGCACGATTACCACGATGAGTCCTCCTCCGATAATGAACAGTAGTTTCTTTCTCTCTATCATATTATTTCTTTGCTAAAAGACCGTAGTGATATGCGCCGGCAGGCACAGTGTGAATTGATTTCAAACTCGCGTTTTCGAAAATCTTTTTCAGATCACCTTCGCTGATCCGTGTCGCCGGTGGGGGACCCAGTTTTGCGTCGTCGCTCCATTCAACGGCGACAATCATACCTTCGGGTTTCAAAATACGACACGCCTCGGCGATGATTTCGGCTTTTTTCTGCGATTGCCATAAAATATTCGCCATAAACACCATGTCCTGCGAAGTATCGCCCAGCGTCGAACCTCCAGCAACTTCAAGATCAGCACGAATAGCAGTGAGTGTTTCGATCTGTTTCTGTTTTGCTCGTGCTTGGACGGCTTCGATCGCGCTTGGAAGTACATCAAGCGCGACAACACGCCCCTGCGGTCCCGCAATGACTGCAAGCGAAACGGCGATCTCTCCCGAGCCCGAACCAAAATCGGCGATTTGCATCCCCGCTTTCAGTCCGACAATTTGCCACAGTTCCTGTGGATTAAAAAATTCCGAGTCTGGCACGCATTCATTATACCACAACTACGCTTGCAACACTGTCCCCAGGATCAAGTTTCATGATGCGGACGCCTTGCGTGGCTCGGGAAAGGACGGAAATCGTATTGAGTGTAGTGCGGATGACGACGCCTTTTTTGGAAACTGCGATGATCTCCCCGCCCGCCTGATCGCCATCAGGCGTTCGGGCGGGCTCGTCTCCACCTACCACGTGCGCCGAAACAAGATCACCGGTCTTGGAAGTAATCTTTGCCGTCAGAATCCCCTTGCCTCCACGCTTTTGGATTTTGTATTCAGAGAGCTTGGTGCGTTTTCCATAGCCGTTTGCCATGACAGCGAGTAGATGCGTGCCATCGGTGATGACTTCCGCCCCAACTACCTTGGCGCCCTTATCGAGTCTGATACCGATAACTCCGCCCGCACCACGCCCCATGGGACGTACATCTTTTTCTTTAAAGCGCACAGCGGAGCCGTCTGATGTCGTGAGTATGACTTCATCGGAACCGGTCGTGGTTTTTACCCATTTGAGCTCATCGTCGCCGTGGAGCTTGATTGCGATCATACCGTTTCTGCGGATCTGCAAAAATTCCTCCGTCTCCACTTTCTTGATGATGCCGTTTGCCGTGGTCATAAACAAATATTTATGCTTGACCAAGTCCTTGCCCTTGGGCAGAGGAACGATGCCGGTGATTTTGTCGGTGGGAGCGATCTGCAAAAAATTGACCAGCGACTTGCCCTTTGCTTGTCGCGTGGACTCGGGCACCTCATAGCCTTTGGTTTGAAACACTTTGCCGGAATTGGTGAAAAACATGATGTCATCATGCGTGTTGGCGATAAAGAAGTGGCTCACGGCGTCTTCCTCTTTGGTCGCGATACCGATCAGCCCTTTGCCTCCGCGCTTTTGCGCCTTGAGCGTGGCAGGCGGGATGCGCTTGATGTAGCCTCCGTAGGTGAGCATGAACAGCGACTCTTCCTCGGGAATGAGCTCTTCGTCGCCGATCTCGCGCACGGCGTTTTTCATGACCTTTGTTCTCCGCTCGTCGCCGTATTTCGCTTTGATCTCTTCAAAGTCTTTTTTGACCAATGCCAAGATTTTTTTCGGATGCGCCAAAAGGTCTTCCAGGAAAGCAATGAGCTCGAGTTTTTCTTTGAGCTCGTCCTCGATCTTTTTACGCTCAAGTCCGGCAAGCGTTTGCAAACGCATGTCGAGGATGGCAGAAACTTGTAAATCGGAAAATTTGAACTTTTTAATCAAATTGACCGCGGCATCTTCGCGCGAAGCCGATTTTTTGATGATCGCAATGACTTCGTCAATATGATCAAGCGCTTTTGAAAGTCCCTCGAGGATATGCGCGCGCTCTTTGGCTTTGCGCAAATCGTATTCGGAACGGCGGCGGATGACAACCTGACGGTGCGTCAAAAATTGCTCCAGCATGGTTTTGAGTCCCATGAGCTGAGGCTGGATGCCATCCACGAGACTGATCATGTTGACATGAAAAGATTTTTGGAGCTCGGTGTACTTGTAGAGCTGGTTTAAAACCTTGCGTGGGAAGGCGTCCTGCTTCAAATCAACAGCGATGCGCATGCCCTCGCGATCAGACTCGTCACGCACGTCCTTGATGCCGAGGATTTTTTTGTCTTTCACCAGATCCGCAATGTGAATGATGAGCTCTGATTTGTTTACTTGATACGGGATTTCGGAAATGATGATTTGAAAGCCTCGTTTTTCGGACTCGAGAATCTCCGCATTGCCACGCATGACGATTGGACCTCTGCCTGTGGCATATGCCATCAGAATATCTTTTTCATTGTAAATCGTCCCGCCAGTTGGAAAATCAGGACCTTTGATATATTGCATCAAATCCTCGACGGTGGCGGCAGGCTCTCCGATCAGATGCATGAGCGCGTCAAGCACCTCGCTCAAATTGTGCGGAGGAATATTGGTCGTCATGCCCACCGCAATACCTACGGAACCGTTGAGCAACAGATTTGGAATACGGCTTGGCAATACGGTCGGCTCCTGCGTACTGCCGTCAAAATTGTCGACAAAATTAACCGTCTCCTTGTCGATGTCTGCCAACATGAGCTCGGCAATCGGCGCCAGACGTGCCTCGGTGTACCGGTAAGCGGCCGCGCCGTCTCCGTCAATGGAATTATGCACAAAAATACCACTTGCCAATGCGAAGTTATGCGTACCCTCAACCGTAAGATCGTACACATCTTCTCGATCCTGCAATGCATGGACACGTATGACGCTGTGGTTGTAGGTACGCGCCTCTTGAACAATTTCACGAAAACTACCAAAGTACTTCAATGCACTCGAAAGGGTTGGGATACCATTGTTGACTCTCGATGTATCGTAGAGTTTCGGCGTAACACGCTTACCGGAAGCAATGAGTTTATTTACAAATCCAAGAATCTTTGACCTCATCACGTGAAGCTTATACTCCGGATTTTTCCA
>CAYHEP010000047.1:0-5183 GCA_964355775.1 uncultured Candidatus Saccharibacteria bacterium
CAGCGTAAACGGCGGAGCGCCGGATTCACGAAATTCCAAGTGGCGGGAATAGTTTTCGATGCCGTAGCAGTAGCCGGTTTCCTTGAGCATCGTCATGTCGCGCTCGGTGCGATTTTTGAGACGATCAGCTTCGAGGAATAGCCCGCGCTTCTCTAATTTTTTAATCGTCTGCGTTAGCTCGGCTTTGATATTTGCAATCGCGACGTCAATCTTGGCGTTGATCGCGACCCAGTACTTGGCTGGAAATATTTTGAACTGGAGAATTTTTTCAAACTTTGGTTCCTGCGTAGCGATGCGTTCCAAGTCTACTTCTGCAACCGAGATTTTCATTTTTGGGAAACTCAATTTGATGATACGATCTCCGGTTGCTGGGACGATTTCAATTTCATTTCGAGTCTTCCGAAATGTACCACGCTTCAACTCGATATCTTGTGTATACTGGAGGCGTTTGAGTGATAGCACGACGTCAGAGTCAGAAATCTTTTGTCCATCAAACAACTCCAAGCTCATCTTTTGGTAATCCGATGGGTCGCCGAGGTTATAAATGCAGGACACCGAAGCGACGATGATCACGTCATTTCGACTCATGACCGCTTCGGTCGCGGCATGGCGGAGTCTGTCAATCTCCTCGTTTATCTTGGCATCCTTTTCTATGTAAGTATCAGAGTGGGGTATGTATGCTTCAGGTTGATAGTAGTCATAGTAGCTGACAAAATAATGCACGGCATTGTGTGGGAAAAATTCTTTAAATTCCTGATAGAGCTGTGCCGCAAGAGTCTTGTTGTGGGAGATTACGAGCGTCGGTTTTTTGATATTCGCGATGACGTTTGCGATCGTAAAGGTCTTGCCCGATCCTGTCACGCCCACGAGCGTCTGGTGTTTGTGGCCACTTCGAAGAAGACCGATCAATTTTTCGATCGCTTCAGGCTGATCGCCTTTCGGCTTGTATTTTGAAGTAAGTTGAAACATACTTAAGGCATGATCGGTTATTTATCCGGCAAACTCCAAGCATCGACTGCGAAATATGCAATTCTTGATGTAAACGGCGTTGGGTACCGTGTAGTCATTGCAGAAAAAATGCTCTCCAGTCTACCAAAAATCGGCTCCGAAATCAAGCTCTACACCCACTTCACGATGAGCCCGCGGGATGGGGAGGTCTCGCTCTTTGGGTTTGCGACGCCAGAGGAGCTTGGTTTTTTTGAACTGCTCACCAGCATCACTGGCATCGGACCAAAAAGCGCCCAAGCGGTACTCGCAAAAGCCGAACTCCAGCCCCTCCAGCTTGCGATCGTCCAGGGCGACGAGACATATCTGCGGAAGGTCGCCGGACTTGGTCCCAAGACTGCACAACGCCTCATCTTGGAATTGAAAGAAAAAATTGCCAGTGTAAATCTAGGCGGTGTGGCGCAAGCGAACCTCGCCTCGGACTCCGATGCCGTCGAGGCGCTCGTCTCGCTTGGCTATTCCCAGTACCAAGCCCGCGATGCGATGAAACTGATCGACCCCGCTCTCGACAAATCTGAAGCCAAAATCACGGCAGCGCTAAAAATCTTGGCCAAGAAATAACTTCATGAAAAAACAAATTGCAATTTTTGAAGGACACAACATTCGGCGGCACTGGGACGATGTAAAAGAACTTTGGTATTTTTCAGTTGTCGATGTTGTTGGTGCCTTGAGTGGTAGCGTTGATCCTAGAAATTATTGGAAGGTTTTAAAAATACGTTTAAAACAAGAGGGAAGTCAGTTGGTTACAAAATGTAACCAACTGAAAATGATAGCCGCAGACGGTAAGTACTATCTCACTGATGTAGCTGATACCGAAACCATGCTCCGTCTGATTCAGTCAATTCCATCTCCCAACGCAGAACCTTTCAAGCTCTGGCTTGCGCGCGTAGGCTATGAACGTCTCGAGGAAACCGCTGATCCGGAGCTTGCCATCAATCGCGCACTCAAAACCTATCTGCGAAAGGGATATAGCCCCAAGTGGGTGAATCTTCGAGTCAAAAGTATCGAGATCAGAAAAGATTTGACTGACGAGTGGGAAGTGCGTGGCATGAAAGAAGGAATTGAATTTGCGATTTTGACCGATGAGATTTCTCGAGCATGGACCGGTTTGAGCACGAAGCAGTATAAAAATCTAAAAGGCCTGAAAAAGGAAAATTTACGGGACAATATGTCAAATCTCGAACTCGTTCTCAACATGCTTGCAGAAACATCCACGACCGAAATATCAAAAACCAAGCAACCAAAAACGTTTCCCGAAAATCGTCACGTCGCCCGTGAAGGCGGTTCCGTCGCCGGCAATGCCCGCAAAGAGATTGAATCTAAAACTGGCCGACGGGTCATCAGTCGTGGTCGTTTCAGTAAAAAACAACTTACCTAGCATGTCTGAACACGGACCAAAAAGTTTAAAGCAAGAAATAGACTTGGGAAATTTTCCGGGGGAAGATAAAGCGAGAACCGGGAGATTTATTAAAGTAAACAAACTGATCAATCTGCCAAGTGCTATCAGAGAAAAATTTCCTGGAGGCATGGTCATTAAACGCTATGCATTTTGGTTTGGTCCTCGAGACTATCATGATTTATTCGATACTACTGCTGCTGAACGTTGGCCATTGTATCAGCAAGCCTCTATACTCAAAAAACGATTTGCTTATGTCAAAAATTTATTCGCAATAATGCCCAATTTGGTCATACCTACGGAGTATTTTGTAGAGGTAAAAGGAGAACAATACAGCGACTCGATCGGACCTGATGAACCAGCTCCATGGAGTGCGAGTTCAAAAGGCGACATTTATGAAATACAACCGGAAGTTAAATTCATCGCTGGGCTTAGAACATTTAGTGAGTCTCTTTTGCAAATGCGTGACGCGATTCCACTTTTTGAAAGTTTTTCTGTAGATATAATCCGTAAACTCCTTCAACAACTCAAAGAAATAGAAAATATTATTGAAAATGAAAAAACCACTCATATACCTGATATTCTTGGTGGAGATAACTTAGCTCTCACAGAAAATGGAGAATGGAAACTTTTGGATACAAACAAACTTTATATCAAAGGCAAAGCGATACATAATGAGGATCGAGAGGCTGTTGCGCTAAACATTTCAGCCATTCATGATGCCATTTCTTTTATTGAAGGCTGCCTGAAACGTAAAACTGCCCAATGACCTCTTTTCTTCAATCACCGCAGTGGATGGAATTTCAAAAATCCATCGGGAGAAAGGTATTTCGTATTGTAGACACGATCGTGATAAAACACGAACTGCCGTTCGGCAAAAATTATCTTTATATTCCATACGGACCGGAAACGGTATCGTATCAATTTGACGGAGAGTTGAGACGCTTGGCACAAGATCAAAAATCGATTTTTATCAAAGCCGAGCCGATGCAAGATGACATTGCGCAAGAACTTGTACGGATCGGTTTCCAAAAATCTTCAAAAAATATCCAGCCCCAGAGGACGGTCCTCTGTGATTTGACGAAAAGCGAAAATGAGCTCTTGGGCGCGATGTACCACAAAACCAGATACAATATCCGTGTAGCGGAGCGGGAACATGTAGTCGTGGAGCAAAGCACCGAAACGAGTTTGTTTTGGAACCTTATGAAAAAAACCACCGCGCGGGACAAATTCAACGCCCACCCCGAGTGGTACTATCACCGACTCATGGCCGCGCGCGGGCTTGATACGAAACTTTGGATTGCATGGCACGATAGCAAACCCATTGCCGTCGCTATCACACTCACGCATGGCGATCATGCGTGCTATCTCCACGGTGCTTCGGACTATGAGCATCGCGCACTCATGGGGCCGTATCTTTTGCATTGGCGCATCATACATGAACTTCGCTCATCCGGTGTTGCTATATACGATTTGTGGGGGATTGATGCCAAAAAATGGCCCGGCGTAACGCGTTTCAAGCTCGGCTGGGGTGGTCGCACGATCGAATATCCGGGCGCCTTTGATCTGGTGATCTCAAGGCCGTGGTACGCGGCCTACAACCTCTTGACTAGTATTCGCACACTGATAAAATGAAGAATATGAAAAAGCAACTTGCTACCAAAAAAGAACGATTTGAAGTATTACTCGAGGAAATACGGAGTGAAGTTCATGTTGTTCACGAGCAAACAAGCGATTTAATGCAATTAAAACCAAAGGTAGATCAACTTATTGAAGATGTGGCAATTATTAAGACCGATATCGAAATCATGAAGGGCTTACTCAAGCGTAAGGTGGATACAGAAGAATTTGAGGCATTGGAAAGTCGCGTGAGACGTCTTGAAAATAGAGCGATCGCATAACATGAAAAAGATTGCAGCTCCAAAAACCCTTGAAATATAAGGGTTTTTGGCTATTGACACAGGCATGGCAGTATGCTATACTGTAAACATCAAGATCGGAATGTGCCAAAGCCAGCAAGACTGAACCTTAAAAATTGAATAGGAACTTATATGTAATCAAAACCCTTGGAGGAGGGACGAGAGCGCATGTGGGCAGTTATTGGGCCTTCTCTCAAGGGAACCGCAGACCCCGTACCGAAAAGTAATCTTTTCGCGTCGGGGCAACATTATAGAAGACTCAATAACTGCTCTTTTGTTTGTCGCCAATCGCAAGGTTGACGGCGAACCGAAGAGAAACCTTTGGAGTTTCATCCCGAGTACCCGGCAATGATCGGGATTAGGCTCGCAGGTGATCCGGCATCCCGCCGGTGATGTCTGCGGGCAAGGGAGAAAGAAATGAACGCAATTCGGGGACTTGCCGTGTACCATTCAATGATGGACCCTCTCGATAGGGGATACGTCCCCGTTTACGTCGGGCTCTGCTCGACGTGTCGTAAGAGACCAGCCGTTGCTGGTATCATCGAGTGGTACGGCGCCGGCCCGATGCCGGCAACTTCGGATACGACCAGCGTTTTCTGCGGGGTTCACGCCCCGTGGGGAGTGCGGGAGGATGTCCCCGGAGAGGGGGCGGACCAGGAACAGCGCGAGCTGTTCTGGATCGCGCAGGACCGCGTCAAGGCTGATATCGCGCGGGCGCCCAAGTAGCTTTGGACCCCCGGGTTTTGGTCGCATTCCCGGATAACAAAATGAGACTACGAGTTCCTGGCGACTCGGACGCACTAACACTGCACCGAGTCGCCGCTTCAACTTCCCGCAGATGCAGTATCCGCGGGATGAGAGGA
>CAYHEP010000048.1:0-4508 GCA_964355775.1 uncultured Candidatus Saccharibacteria bacterium
GCATGCCTACATCATACTCCTTTTGTAAATAATGTCAACATTTCTGACACTATTTTTTTCTTCTGAATATGCCATATTTCCTATGTATTCTTATTACTTTTTACCATTTACTACTTTCTCTGTGGGTTCAATGCTATAAATTACTGACGTTTTGAACGTCACAGCACTTCAACAATTCAACCAAGGAGGATCGAAATGACTCGCACGATCATTCAGGCAGTACTTTCGGGCTGCGGCATCGGTTTCTTGGCTGCGAACACCTTTCACACGAATCGGCGATCGACCCGTGTCATCGTGGGGATCATCGTCGGCTTCGCTGTGTTTTTTCTCTTCGTCGCGATTGCCTCTGCGCAGGGAACGTTCTCGACACCGGAGACGATCAAGGCGAGTGGGGCGCGAGGAGTGGTGATGGTCGTGGCGGCGTGCTTACAGCCTAGCGTCGGCTCGGCATCTGCGATTACGCAGGCGATGGTCGGCGTCGGGGTCAGTAAGAAAGTCGACATCGTCGGGGCTCTGTTGGCTACTGGTCCAAGCGGCTTTCAGCAGGTCAACGTCTACGGAGGAGCCAACGTCAACTGGCTTCACACGAGGGCGTTCGACTTCGGGACGTACCAGATCATAGGTACGGCCCTCAACCAGCGAAGTGACTCGACGCCGGTCTGGGGCTTTGCTTCGGCAATCGCCTCGCACCACTTCAGATGGGGAACGGGATATGGAGGCTTCAGTGCGTTTGTATCCCGCGATCTGTCGACGCGCAACGCTTTCGTGGGCCTTGCGTTGCCGGTCAGCAAGTGGCTTTCCCTGTGGCCCGAAGTCGGTGTGCCCATCGGCAAGCCGAGTATCCACTACTTTGGCCTCGCCGCTGTGTGGACGTTCTAGCCTCGTTCCGCCGCCGTCGAGAAACAGAAAGCCGCCGAGGCCTTTGTTTCTCCGGCGACTTTCTGTTTTTATACCCAGCTTGCTTTATAGATGCTTTGTGATCCAGCGGGCGATGTTGCGGAGGATGTGAACAAGCGCGTTTTCGTTGGCGGGATTGGAGCCGTCCAGGATCGGACCGGGATTCAACGGAGCAATCACCGGCGACGGAGTCGGAGTAGGTGTGGGAGTTGGAGTGGGAATTGGAGAAGGCGTGACTGAAGGCAACGGAGTTTCGCTCGGTGTCGGAGTTGGCGTCGGCAGCACTTCGTGGTTGCCGAAATTTAATGGACTTCCATCAAATACATCAAAAAATGAATCGGGCACAAGTTGTGGTTGAGTGAGGAGATCCGGGCTATAGGTGATATCAAAGAACGAATCAGTCCGTGGAGCGGGGCTTGTCGTGGTCCAGTCAGCCCGCTTTTCTTCGAATATTTCATGTTGACCCACCGGAACATCAGAGAATGAAAATCCGCCGTCAGCTCCGGTTAGGGAAAGCGCGACGATTTCAATCGGCACCGTTTGATCTACGGGATTCGGATCGGGCAAGCGGTCCGCCAGCGCGATTGTCCATCCTTCCACCGGCTGTTCTCCCGTGTCCCATACGCCATTTCCGTTGGCGTCGTTCCATTTGTGGCCGGTTATCGTCACAGTTGAGATGGGTGTCGGTGTCGGGGTAGGAGTTTCGGTTGGGGTTGCCGTGGGAGTAGGTGTTATGGAAGGCGTCGGTGTCGGGATCGGGTCGCCGGTCAGGTTGGCATCATCGAGCCAAAACTCATCAGCGCTTCCGTGGAGCAGTGCATGATAGCGAACCTGAAATTCCGCATTGTTTTCTGCTTCCGGAGGCAACAAGTGGGTTTTTTGCGCCCATGACGAGGTCGCTACTGCCGTAAAATCATCCAACTGGTTCCAAGTACTGCCATCGGTGCTCCACTCCAGTGTCACGTGATCATCGCTTTCCAGACTTTGCTTGATAGCGTACCAATAGGAAAATACCAGGTTGTTCAATCCCGATGTCGATTGTTGTTTTAAAAGTATTCCATCAACCGTACTTCCGGAAAGTCCCTTTGCCGTTGCCCGATGTGTTCCGGCGTGCGTGAATGCGGATGTCGTGGTGGTCACAACCCACGGCGCGCTTGAGGTGGTCCAATTATCAAAATTTCCCGATTCAAACCCGTCGCTAAACAAACTCGTACTTGCTCCCGCATGCATGCCGATCAAAACAAAAACCGCAATCGCGGTCCCAATTCCCGCCACCCAACGTAGAGATGTTATTTTCATACATCCAGTATATCGCATCAACTATGCATCAACACGCAAAATTTATCCACAGGTTTACTTTTTCTTCTCCAGTCCGCCTAACTGTCGGGCAGGCAACAAGTCCCAAATCAGCCGGAACCACGTCTTGTAGGAGTCGGCCAAATCGCGGTTGATCATGACGTAGATCGAGCCATCTTCACCAAAGTTCCCGACGCCCTTGCTGGTGAAGGTCGCGATGTGGTCGCCAAAAATATCCACGACACCGATCGTTTCGTAGCCCTTGGGAAGTATTTTGTACTGTCCGCCGATATTCTTGATTGCTTCGGGGAGTTCGCTTGGGACGCGAGGATCAAAGAGCGTCATAAAATTTCGCTTTTGTTTTTTCATTTTTTGCGCAAAATCCTCATGCAGACTCTTGGGCACGCCCGGCGTCATCCACAGACCCTTAGCTCCGAGGAAGTACGTATCTTCGCCGACGCGTGTGAGATCGCGCATGTAGTTTT
Source organism: uncultured Candidatus Saccharibacteria bacterium (assembly GCA_964355775.1). Lineage (GTDB taxonomy): Bacteria > Patescibacteriota > Minisyncoccia > 2-02-FULL-40-12 > IGHO2-01-FULL-4-A > JBBTSB01. Next base: position 2,679 of record CAYHEP010000048.1, read on the forward strand.
TGTAACCCTCGATCCCCTTGTAGATAAATGCCGCTTCCTCGAGAGGCTTGGATTCGTAGAGTTTGGAAAGTGTGGGCAGGACATTTTGAAGCCCGCGTTTCTTTTCCTCGAGTACCTCCATGAGTTTTTGGGGAGGCACGGAGCGATACATGTTTTCGCCTTTTTGGAAAATCTGAAACACGAGCCCTTTCTCAAGCAAACGGCTCAATGCATCATAGACATTGCGGCGGTGGACCTTTGCTTTGACAGAAATCTCCGAAACCGCCATCTCCACGCCAGTAACGAGTGTTTCGTAGATTTTCGCCTCATTTGGCGACATCCCCAGTTCCTCAAAAAGCTCGGTGTAGGCCATATTATAAATTCGCAATCGTGCGTCGCAAAATATCCTTGATATTTTTACTGACGTTTGACACGAAGGCGCTATCCGCTATGAACGCTTCAAGATCATATGCGATACTTCTGTCGTCTGCTTTTTCAACGGCATCGAGAAGCTGTTTTTTGAGATCTGACATATCCTGTACTTCCTTGAGAATAGCGAGATTGGGTTTTATCCCTTTTTCCAAATACCACATCAGATCAAAGTAATCACGTCCTTTTAATACCGCTCTGATTTTTGTGGCCATGAGCGTTGATAAATCAAACGAGCGCACGAGAATAGATCTGCCGTGTTTAAAAATCGGAATGATTTCAGTCGGAGCTTCTTTTAATAGGCCCGTATCTCGAAATACCTCTATTTTCAGCATGAGGATATTGGATTCACTGGTGTTACTTGATAATCCCAAGTCGCGTAACACGGGAAGTTTGAGGAGAATTCTGAATTTCTGAATAGACGTCTGCGCTTCGATCCCCAGTTCTTTGCTAAAAAAATTCTTTAGATCTTTCTCAAGACTGGAGAGTTTGATCTCATCGTTCATTTGTACAAAATCAAGGTCCTCCGAAAGCCGAGGCAAGCCGTAGCAATGCGCGAGGGATGAACCGCCGTAAAATATGAGCTTCGCATACGCCGGATGCGAGTAGAAATAATCAAGGACGGCAAGCTGAAAATAGTCCTTGAGAATATTTCTCTGGAATACAGTGTTTTTTGATGGCGAGTCGGCGAGCAGTTTTTTAAGATAAAATATATCCATGGATTGTTTTCATTTTAGTCGAACCTTCTGTTTTTATATATTCTAGCAATTCCATTTTTTCGTCATTCGTGAAGTTTTCCAAATTTAGCCGGAGCTCATCAAAAGTTTCTTTGTTTGCGATGATGTGCTTACGCAGATAGAGAAAATCAAAGAGCGCTTTGGCTTTTCGCGCTTTGGCAATACTAAAACTTCCCATATTTGTAATCTCATATCCAGAGTAGAGACCGTCTCGCATTGTGTGGTAACGAAAGGTACCAAGCGAGTTTGATATGCCGGCCGTTTTCTTCTTTGTGATAGACGTAAATGCTACCGGCATGTCAGTTAGCATGCCGTGCTCGTGCAGCACGTACTCCGTACTCAAGTACGATGGCGCATAGAGTGTGCCGGCCAAAAACTCAAGATAGGCCGACATCAGCCCCCTCTTTTCAAGATCATGTACATACTCCCTCGAAACATATAGTCCCTTCTTGAGCCGCACCACTTTGCCGGCCTTCTCATGGCGCGACAACAGAATTCTCAAATACGGGCGGCTTGCTTCCATGCCAGCCAAATCGTCCAAGCTGAACAAAGGCAATTTCTTGGCTGAATCAAAGACTGTCTTGATGTTTGTATTTGCATTGTTTCTCATAGTATACAATAAGTGTATATCATCAGAAATGGTATGTCAACTCCGCTTTTCATTTCTGGGGTGTATCTTATCACC
>CAYHEP010000049.1:0-4328 GCA_964355775.1 uncultured Candidatus Saccharibacteria bacterium
CCGAACTCATCGCCCGCGAAGGCGCCTACCACGAATTCTGGACCCACCAAACGGCTGGATTTATCGAGTAATATTGTGCCACACTTTTGCACTTGCCGAGGCAAGGCCTCGACAGAATACGAGGTTGTCAACTTGACCCATATTCCGTTGGCGCTACAATTAGAACTCCATGACTAAAAAATACTGTGACAAATGTAAGAAAGTGCTCACCAATGGATCGTTTTCCTCGTCGTATGAAAATCGTACGGAAGGTTTTGAGTATTATCACCTTGAACTGTGCGAAAAGTGCTTTCGTTCAGTCAAAACACTCAAAGATTTAAAGAAATTGGACCAACAGAAAAGAGACTAAAAACGCATGAGCTGGATTTTTTATTCTATTTCGGCAACGTTACTCTTCGGTATCGGAGGGACGCTCTACAAGCTTCCAGCCAATCGCGGCGATGGCAAATTGGTAACGACGTTTTACTCCATGTTCGTCCCGTTTGTGATCTCGCTCGTAGCATTTCGTCATCATCTCACTCCTATCACTCCGGCTCTGATCTGGACCAGTATCGGTTGGGCGTGTTTCTTTTTGGTCGTCCGACTTCTCTATATCGAAAGCTATCACCGGAATGTAGACACCAACGCCCTGACTCCCATCACGGGCGCACTGAGTCTCATCGGATCCGTGGCTATTGGCATCGTCGCTTTTCACGATCGCCTCTCTCATGTGCAATGGATCGGTGTCGCGCTCGCACTGTTGGCTGTGGTGCTCTTTCTCTGGCAACGAAAGAGCCTCTCGTTCTCTCGCGTCGTTGTGTGGTTGAGCTTGCTCATCCCTGTTTTTTCTCTTGCGTACAAAACCGTCCAAAAAATCGCGACGAATCATGTAGACATTTACGCATTTCAAACATATTCATTTGGTATCGGGGCACTTCTAGCTCTTATCCTGTTCGCCGCAGTACATAGAAAAGGATTCGCTCAATTTTTTCAGAACTTACATCCTCAGCAAAGCCTGAGTGGCTTTCTCATCGGATGCGTTTCGTTTCTCGGCGGTATCCTGTATTTGCTGGCACTTCAAAAAGGACCGTTTGCATTGGTCAGCACTATTCATGCATTGAACATTTTGGTAACTGCGGTATGCAGCGCCATCGTATTTAAAGAAAAACTCAATCAAAGCAAAGTCGGTTTAATCGCGCTTGCTATCATCGCGGCTATTCTGATAAGCTAGACTCATGAACCGTATCTTTTCCGGCATACGCCCATCGGGCAAACTCCATCTGGGCAACTACTTGGGTGCTATCAAAAACTGGCTTGCCCTGAGCGAAGTCGAAGGGATTGAACACGCAATCTACGCCGTCGTAGATTTGCATGGCATCACCACTCCCTACGATCCCAAGACCTACCACGCCATCATGATGGACGTGATTTTGGATTATATGGCCGCCGGCATCGATCCGACTAAATCCATGCTCGTACGTCAATCCAAACTCCCCCATGCCGAGCTCTGCTGGCTTTTCAATACGATTACACCGGTTAGCTGGCTGGAAAGATTACCCACCTACAAAGAAAAGATCGAGCAAACCGACGGCAAGTACAATCATATTGGCATACTCGACTACCCCGTCCTCATGGCAGCGGATATTTTGCTCTATAAATCCAACCTCGTCCCCGTCGGCGACGATCAAAAAGCGCATATTGATCTCACCAATGAAATCGGCAAGAAGTTTAACCACATGTTTGGGGAGACGTTTGAGCCGGTCAGAACCGTAAAGGCAGAGGGTGCGCGCATCATGTCTCTCAAAGACTCCTCAAAGAAAATGTCCAAAACCGGCGATGAAGGCATCGCGCTCTCGGACAATCCCGATACGATCAGGGAGAAAATCAAAAAAGCAGTCACGGATCCTGCCGGGCTGGAAAATCTCAAGCTGATCTATCGCCTGCTTGCTGATCGCGAACCAACCATCGGCGAAAACAAAAATGCAGAGTTCAAAAAAGACCTCGCCGAAGTCGTCGTAGAGTTCCTCCGCCCCCTCCAAGCCAAACGCGCCCAATTCGCCTCCGACATGGGCGAAGTGGAAAACATCTTGCAAAAATCCGAAGCAAAGGCCATGACAATCGCCGAAACAACTCTTAGGGAAGTCAAACAGAAGATGGGGCTATAACATGAATACGTCGGAAATTATTCGAAATGTATATCCCGATGCCACGAGCATTGGAGAACCTAAAATATTCCCACATTCGGAAATTACGCGTTTTGAGAACAAAGGAAAAAAACTGCTTGCTAAGATACTTGAAAAGGAGATAGTTTTAAAGGCGAATCCGGAAGACCGCCAAAAATTTATAGATTACTTGGGTGGCGCGGTGCCTCATTACTATAATACCCTCAAAAAACTGGGAGTGCCCGTGCCGCCTTTTCATGAACTGATTGTAAGCAATGGAAAATTGGTAGAATTTGTCGATGATCTTGGTGAAATAAATATCAGCGAAAAGCTAAAAACGGTATCGCCTGATGAAACTAAAAAACTCATACATCTTATGCTTCGGTCAACCAGTCCTGTTTTCCAAAATCAAAGCGGACCAATCGGTTTTGATGCGAATGGGGAAAATTTTGTGATTTCTGCCATCGAAAGTAGCGAGAAAGCTTATTTTATAGATTTTTCACCTCCTCGCGTAAAATACCAAGGTACCTATATTGTCGGATTTCCTCAACCAACCGATCCAAAGGAAATAACAACAAGTTTTGAAAGGTACTATACTCCCTGGGGCATTTTGCGAAGGATGAGAATCCATTTGCTGACCGCCAATCCAGAAGTTGATCATGTATTTTTTGCAGCCCTTCGCGACGTACTGCCATTGACCATGTTCAGCGAGTTTGAACATAAATTCAATGTCGGAAGCGACCTGCGCGTGAGGCAACTATTAGCATCGAAACAAACCCGCGATGTAATTGAGATTATACACAAAGAAAAAGACGTTGACACCTTGCGCGAGATCGCGGTCCAAGTTTTTTGGTTCAAACATAAGCAACTTGTTCCGGCAAAAGTTTTTGATCTTTCAAGGGTGCATTTTCATTTTTCCCCGACAGACAGATTACAACGTCTACAACTTTTCAAGAATGCGATAATTGACACCCTTACCTGAAATATTTCCTTTTTTGTGACGAAGTGGAAAACATCTTGCAAAAATCCGAAGCAAAAGCTATGGTTATAGCTGAAAAGACCCTCTCGGAGGTGCGGACGAAGATGGGTCTTTAGGAGGATGGGATGAGACGACGTCCTGAACTCGACGGAGAGACTGAGTTCAACATCAGCCTTCCCGCCGCCGTCTTGATCACGATCGGCGTCGCGATCGCCGATTACCTCATCAACCCGATTCGTCGGTTCGGCACATGGTGTGCCGAACAGTGGAGGGAGTACATAGACTGATCCCCGGCCGTGATCCTCGATCCGCCCCGGGGATTCACGCTTTTTCAGCCAATCTCATGCACCCATTTTTGAATCAATTTCTTCGTGTCTGAAGGACCTGTGACAGGTATACTATCCACGCCAGTAGTAACTACGGCATGGTCGTTTCCCCCTTCTTCAAGGGCATCTCCCACGAAAACCATTTCAGAAAGCGGAATCTTGAGGTGGCTTTCCATTTGGTGAATTCCATATCCTTTGTCGATCCCCTTTCTTGTCACATCGATCGAAGTAACTCCTGGCATTTTGATTTCAAAGTCGGGTAAGTATTTTTTTAATGCTTCCACGATCTCCGGTCGACGATCTTGAGTTTCTCTCCATTTCTTCTTCAGATCAATTGGAGCTTCCTGCCCAAGGGCCGAAAAAGTAACCTGAGTCCCACGATCCTCGACGACTTCTCCAAACACTTGCGGAGGGTCTTGATAATGAATATCTTGATAAACTTTCTTAAAAGCATCCATGATCTTGGCTCGTTCCTCTAGCGTCATTTCGTCGCGATAAACCTGTTCCCAATGATCGGTAAAATGATGGAGGCAAGTGCCAGTGGTAGAAAAGATAAGAAGATTTTTAGAAATTTCTGGAGGAAATGAATTTGGAGGAAGATTGCGTTGGATAAATTCAAAACCACTGCCGGATATTACAGCAACCATTTTTCTCTTCAATAGCTTCATGAGTAATCCAAGCATTTCCTCATCAACCGGTACTTTGCTTTCATTCAATGTACCATCAAAGTCAAACACGACGAGCTTTTTTTGTTGTATATTCATGCTTTTTTTGCTACGATACGCGCAATGTTAACGCTTAAAAGCCTCAAAAAGGTCCATATGATTGGCATCAAGGGCACGGGGATGTCGGGATTGGCGCTCTTGCTGGCAAAGCTCGGCA
>CAYHEP010000050.1:0-4217 GCA_964355775.1 uncultured Candidatus Saccharibacteria bacterium
CAAATCCAAGAATCTTTGACCTCATCACGTGAAGCTTATACTCCGGATTTTTCCATAGCATCCTTCGGATATTGTCAGGATTATTATTCAGCTTATTAATGTCAACATGATGCCGAACTTTTCCGACCTGGACCGTATACGCTCCGTGCTGAATATTGAAAGCATCGGCAAGACGATGAGCCCAATCCCAAACTCGCTTAAATGGCTGTCGTATCATGCGATAACCGACGGCATGTTTATCGTCACGGACAGTTGATAAACGGTCGTAGAGTGGCATGAGAGAGGAGCCTTTTTTGAGATACTGCGCCTCAATGTACGATCCATCGCGCATCATAAAACGGTGATCGGGAGTACACCGCAAATGTTCTCCGTTATCAAGAGTTACTTCGACGAGTCTTGCATTCTTCTTCGTCCGTCGAGGATGCTCGATCTGCGCTATTTCGATAGCTTTCGTAGTGTGATTAAAAGTGAATGTATAATTTTTCTTTCCCTGTTTATGCTCCTTAATCAAATCGATAAATGAGATACTTCTTCCATCCGTCAAAGACACTTTGGTATCTCCAGTAAAACAGCCAAAGTTCCCCTGTCCGTCCACGAGCGGATAGCGGAGCGAAAACGTCTGCGCCATGCGCACCATCGAGTCATACGCCGCCGTGTCGCCGTGAGGATGAAATTGACCGAGTACGTATCCGACCACCTTGGCGGATTTTTGATATTTTGATCCGGGACGCAAGCCCATCTCATGCATAGCATACAGGATGCGACGGTGAACGGGCTTAAACCCATCCCTGACGTCTGGCAACGCGCGTGCCACGATCACGCTCATCGCGTAATCCAAATACGAGTCCTGCATCTCGGTGACGATCTCGCGCGGTTTGACGGTGCCGGTAGTAGTCGGTGTTGCCATGATTGCTGGTTATTTCACGGGAAGTTTTTGCACGGGAATCAGGGATTGTGAAGCTTGTGGCGGTGCGGATTGAGTGGAGTCTTTGCCCTTGATCAATTTGGAAATTGAGGCGCCGAGATTGGAAAACGACTTGCCCATCGCGGAAAAGGGGGAGGTTGAAGTATCGGACTTCGCTTGTGATTTCGCCGGTTCGCCGGTGGTGTTGAGCGCGGTTGTGACATTCTCTCCGAGCGTCCCGAGATACCAAAATCCAAACACGGAAAACGTCACCACCACAATGAGCCACATAAAAATCATCCTGATGTGCTTTGGCTGTTGTCTGATTTCATCGAGTAGTTTCATCCCGTTAGAAGCTGCATATTAATGTTGATATTCGACATAATGTGGTTATTAACCCGTTAGGGCAGCTTCTAACGGGATTCATCCCCGTTTATAGTTTAAAAGTCACGATCTTGATTTCTTCCTGCGGAAGCGTCTTTGAGGTGATCTTGAATGTATCAACCTCTTCGGGCTTGATGCCGATCTCTTTTAAAAATACAGTTGCCGGTTCAAGATCTACTGTAAGCCCTGCGACTTTGTAGTGCATCGGTATGACGATCTTGGGCTCGATTTGCTTTACCACGACTACGGCTTGCTTGCCGTCAATCGTGTAGACTCCGCCGACCGGCACCATCAAAATATCCACGGATCCGATGTGCTCAATCTGCTCCGCGGTGAGCTCATGCTGACCGAGATCGCCAAGATGGCAAACGGTCACACCCTCGATCTTGATCACATAGATCGTATTAAGTCCGCGCTGTGCGCCCTGCTCATCATCATGGAACGAAGAAATCCCGACGATCTGGACGCCCGATTTTTCATACTCCCCCGGTCCTCTAATGATAAATGATTGATGATCAATGTTCTCTACGTTGTTGTGATCGTGGTGATCATGCGTAACAGCGATGATGGTTTCATTGAGACGTGGCAATTTCAAGCCAATCGCCTTGTCGAATGGATCAATCAAAACTCGTATATCCTTGCTTTCCAGCCGAAAGCAAGCTTGCCCATACCAGGTAATCGTCATGCATACATTCTAGCAGAAATCCTATCACAATAAAAGCCCCGCCAAGGCGGGAGCTTTTATTTATCTAACTAGCAATGAACCTAGTAGAGATGCACCGAATCGCTTATGAGAATGGTCGCACCGCTTCCGTTTATCCATGCAGAAAAGTCTGTTGGCAACGTGATATTTTCAGTTCGAAGATTTATATGCCAACTGCCTGAACCGCTGCCATTGGTCATAAACGTAAACGGCTGTACGGTCGGAGTGAGTAATCCCGTCCAACCCAAAGAGCCGGTGTAGTTTTTGATCGCTTGACCGCTGGTGGTTGACCACGTGCCACTTCTACTCCCTCCTGCATAGTTATCAGACCACGTTCCGCTCATGGTTCCATTGGCTGCGATCGTGCCAGTCATTGTCATGGTAGTAAGCGGAGTTACTGCATCCGCGGATGCAGTGTAGTGGGCGGTCATATTGATTGTCGCCCCTGTAGCGCTTGATCCAGTGATCAAACCTGAATCGATCACCCAGGTATACCCATAAGTTCCTCCTGCGGGATATCCGCCGGAACCACCGGTGATCGTATCTCCGCTTTGTGTAATCGACATGTCATGTGCGTAAGGCGTGCCGAGATAATCAAAAGCTACCACCCAAGGTCCCGCGACATTCCATCCGGTAAACACTGCTGGCTTATACATCTTCGAGAGGTAAACGGTGTACTCGGTGTTTGGATTCAAACCGTTCATGACTCCCGTCATGTTTGCGAGAACTTTGCCATTGGGCTGATTTACGATCAGCTTTGATGCCGTATCGGATCCGGGAATATCCATTGATCCATACGGAGGAACCGGCATGACGTCTCCTGAAAGATGCCACGCGTATTTTACGGCTCCGGCATAGTTCCCTGCTGGCTTTGCCGCGTATGCGCCTCCGGTCAATGCGAAGACTGAAACCAACAAAATTCCGCTAACAAGTATTTTTTTCATATTTATTTTAAAGTTAATTTTGTAGAGAAAAGGCAGACACGACCAAACTGCCATGTAGATAGTATACTACTATAGTTCAACGAGTGCAAAACAAAACTGTGACAAATCCATAAATCTACTGCAAGAGCTCTCCGACAACCACCAAACGCTGTTTGGTGGAAAACAGCGGAGCGCAGGTGATGAGCGTGACGATCGACTTGTCGCTTGGTGCAAGCACCGACAGATCGGTTGGTTCAATCAACTTGACGGCGATGACGCGATAGCGGTAAGCGACATTTTGCCATTGTATTTGAAACTCATCCCCAGTCTTCACCAGATCGAGATGGTAAAACGTATTACTGATCGGTGGCAAATAGCGGAAGCGGTGTCCAAAGATCACCGTGTTGCTTCCTGTATTAGGCGTTGAGGTGCCGGGAAATATCCATCCGCCTTTTGCGAGCACGTCGGCGTTTTTGCTTTGATAGATCGGCATGTTGACGCTTGCACCTGAAACAACGAGGCGATTTTTCACCGAAGGTCGATTGGGATCAATACTCGGAAGTACAGAAGTATGCGGCAAAGAAGAAGAAGCCGTCGGAGCAACAGAAACTTGCTCGGCAACATTTTCCAAATAACTCACATCAGCACTTAAACGAAGTGGCAGGTACGGAAAAAGCACACCGATGACTCCTATGAGAATCAGCGTGCTCCCGATGATGATATATATTTTTCCCGACTTAGTTGAGCGTCGCAAGGAATCGTTTGGGAAGTTTTTGAGTTCCCATGAGTATCATCATGACTCCGGTCAAAATCAAAGAAATGAAAAGAGAAATGAGCATACTGTCATTGGTGCCAAATCCTGTTTCAGGAAGCGATGTCGTAGCACCAAGGACTTCTCCGTTGTTGTTGTTGTTTGTTGAACCGGTACCAGTACTATTGGTAACTCCGCTGTTTGATGTCGTAGCGCCTGCCACAGTACCTGAAGCATTGTCATTGTAGGTGATCGTGCAGGTTTTGCTGTCGCCACTGCCGACTGTAACCGCCCCTGACGATGAGCAATCGCCCGAAATACCGGTCAACGAGTAATCTGAAGCTCCTACGATGATAGCCAAGATATTCGCAGACACGCCTCCCTCAAATCTCAGATCCACATGAATGGTAAATGTACCGGTGCCAAGATCGTAGCCAAGTCCCTGTGAAGATCCGCCTGTTGGCGTATTTCCACGTAGTCCACCGGCAACATCAGTGATTGAGAAGATAAAATCAGAAGGTGTAGCTGTCCCGCCATCGTCGTTGATGACTA
>CAYHEP010000051.1:0-4185 GCA_964355775.1 uncultured Candidatus Saccharibacteria bacterium
TGCGTGAGCTCGCGCGTAAAGAAAATCTTGAAATCCTGGAGGAATTTCAAGAGTCGAAAAGCGCAAAGACACCTGGTCGCGAAGTCTTCGGCGTAATGATGGCCAAGGTTGAGCGATCTGATGGCGTGGGCATCCTTGCTTGGCATCCCGATCGTCTTGCTCGCAACAGTATTGATGGTGGCCGAGTAATATACGCCGTAGACACAAGAAAAGTGGTGTCTTTGCGCTTTTCGACATTTTGGTTTGAGCCAACTCCGCAAGGGTTATTCATGTTACAAGTGGCGTTTGGGCAAAGCAAGTACTACAGCGACAATTTATCTGAAAATATTAAGCGTGGTTACCGCCAAAAATTGAGGCGAGGCGAGTGGCTGACAAAAGCCCCCTTTGGCTATGTGAACAATCCACGATTGCGGAAGATTGAACCGCACCCAGTGTATTCCCAAATCGTTGTGCGTGCTTTTACCGAGTATGCCAAAGGAGTGCATACCCTCGCCTCACTGGCAGAATTTTTGGCGGACTTGGGCGTGGTCTCTAAGTTCCAAACGCCACTTGTCAAAGCTACCATCAAGCGGTTGCTTACTCAGCGGGCGTATCTCGGCTTCGTTAGGCATGGTGATGAATGGTTTGATGGTAGCTTTGAGCCAATTGTTACTCCCGCATTGTTTGAAGCCGTGCAAAAGATATTGAAAGTTAAGGATCGGCCGCGCTCTCGCAAGATCAAGCATGGTTTTCCCCTCACAGGTCTTTTCCGCTGTGGCGAGTGCGACTCTATGTTCTCCGCTCAATGGGCTGTTGGCAAGAGTGGTAATCGCTATCGGTATTATCGTTGTTCTAAGAAGCGCGGCCGATGTGGCCAACCATATATACAGGAAAAGGAGTTGGCCACCCAAATACGTGCACGGCTTCAATCAATCTCGCTTAGCGACCGCTATACTGATTGGATGCTCGCGCAGGTGAAACTCTGGGAGCGCGAGCACATAGCAGTGTCGCAAAGCGAGGTTCACCAGCTTTCAGAAGCTATCAAAGCGAGTGAGGCACGCCTAGAGAAGTTGGTGGCTGTGTATTTGGATGGTGATATTGAAAAGAGTATTTATCTCAAAAAGAAAGATGAGTTGATGCGTGCCTCACTCGCAAACAAGGAAAAACTGAAAGCTGTTGAACGCGGGAGAAGCAATTGGATCGAACCCTTGCGGAATTGGATTTTAGATACGAAACAAGCCGATTTTTTGTCTCATTCTAACAATCTCTACGAGATTAAGGCTTTTGTGCAAAAAATCGGAACGAACCCTGTGGTTCGTGACAAGTCCGCCCGCTTCAGCCCGCCCGCCCCGAGCCAATCGGTGGTGCAGTTGCGCCACCGCATGCCCGCACCCGATCCGTCACTCGGTCAGGTCCGTCCGCTCAATTTTGCGGAAGTTTCATTTTGCGGATGAGGAGGGATTCGAACCCTCGAGCCAGTTTTACCCGGCAACCTCTTTAGCAAAGAGGCGGAATGGACCACTATCCGACTCATCCAATTTCTTCATTTTACAGGTTTTTATTGATTTCGCAACCTTTTTTGCTATGCTATAAAGACATGAACTTCAACACAAACACCCGCGTCTTCTCCCGCGAAGGCAAGATCGCTGAAATACTGCAAGATGCTGTCGCGTCAATTCCGCCAAAGACCAAGGTGTATATGATTGGCGGAGCCGCGCGGAATTTGGTCTACATGGATATTTTTAAAAAAGCTCTGCCACAGCGCGACTACGATATGCTCGTAGTGGGGGATTTTAAAAAATTTATCAGCAATGTTCACGCCCGCAAATTCACCTACGGCAAAATCCGCAGGATAAACGAAGTCGTACTCAAGAAAAAACTTGTTCCCAAGCCCAAGGACAAAACCGACTACGCTTATCTTGATATCGATCGCGGTGTCGAGCCAGATGTGATGAAAAGCCTGAAAGACAACGCCGCTTTTACAATCAACGGCTTTGCTATTCCGTTGCAATACTTTCTCTCGAAAGATTTCAGAAAACACGTGATCGCTCTCCCTGGCGCACTGGAAGATCTCAAAAAGAAACGCCTCCGGCTCAACTATTCCGGCTATCAAAAACATGCAGGCAATCTTTTCTCGTGCCTGCGGTTTATGTCGATCGGATTCGCGCCTCCGCCAAAACATGAAGTACAATTATTGCTCGACGCACTGCCAAAACTGGAAAAATGGCGCTTTGCGAGAAACGTGAAATTTGCGCGCACCTCATCACATAAAAGTGTATACCTATGTCGGCGGGGAAGCCAAAGCCCGCCAGCTCGTGAAACGTCTGGGCATTGCTGTTGATGTGTTCGATCTAAAGACACTACGCGAAAAAATGTGAGAAAGAGCAATTTGAAAAAATTTGATCCCCGCAGGATTGCTCACCTTGACCGAGAGATGTGGGAAGCATATTACGCACGCCGAATGGGAAGATTGTTTTTGCTTCTGGTGCGATTGATGCACGAATTTTTCGGATTTCAATATTTCTATGTTCTCCGGGTTGCATATTATAGCGCTCGTGCGGCACGAGATTTCCAAAAGCATCGAGGACAAGAAAACCACCAACGCATCGTCAGTAACCTAGCGAAGGCATACCGGATCATTTCGGAGCATAGTATGGAACCCTTCGATTACCGAAAAACGGCGGAGCTTGAGTTGCAATGGTGGCTAGTGGATCGATATCCGGATCAGTATCAAATGTCTCGTCGCGAAGCCCTAGCTTCTCATATGGCATCTTTGTACCATATTGACCCTGTACAACTGGAAGGCTATGCTCATACGAGGGCATTGGCTATGGAGATGCAGGACGAAGCCGAAGAAAAAAAGACGACAGCGAATTGGGATCAGATTGAAACTCTTTTACAAAATTCCTACGAGTCTTTGTATCAGGCAGTACAATAATAACATTGGTGAGGTGGCCGAGTGGTTTAAGGCAGCGGTTTACTAAACCGCCGATCCCGAAAGGGTTCCGTGAGTTCGAATCTCACCCTCACCGCAAAATGAAACTTCCGCAAAATTGAGCGGACTGGCCTGACTGAACGGCGAATCGGGTGCGGGCATGCGGTGGCGCAGTTGCGCCACCGATTGGCTCGGGGCGGGCGGGCTCCAGCGGGCGGTGCGATCACGAATTATGGGGTTCGTTCCAATTTTTTGCACAAAAACTTTAATCTCGAAGAGATTATCAGATTGAGACAAAAAATTGGCCTGTTTCGTATCTAAAATCCAATTCCGCAGGGGTTCGACCCAAGAAGCTCTCCCGCATTCGAGAGCTTGGAGCTTTTCCTTGAGATTGAGTGAGGCACGCATAAGCTCATCCTTCTTTTTGAGATATACTGTCTTTTCAATATCACCATCGAGATACACCGAGATAAGTTTCTCTAGGCGTGCCTCACTCTTTGTAGTGGAAGCGGAAAGCTCGCGAACCTCGCTCTCGGAAACACTGGCATCAGCACGTTCCCACTCCTTCACTTTCGCTAACATCCAGTCAGTATATCGAGACGAGAGCGAGATTGATTGAAGCCGTGCTCTGATCTGTGAAGCAAGGATATTCTCCTGAATATATCCTTGCGAACAGTGGCCGCGCTTCTTTGAACACCGATAATACCGATACCTTCCGCCCATCTTACCCGTAGCCCACTGGGCGGAAAACATAGAACCGCATTCGCCACAGCGGAAAAGACCCGTAAGCGGAAAATCATGCTTCACACGTCTTGAGCGCGGCCGCTCCTTTGTGTTCAGTACCTTTTGCACGGCTTCAAATAATGCGGGAGAGATGATTGCTTCATGGCTTCCATCAAACCATTCCTTGCCGTGCTTAACGAAGCCGAGATAAGCACGGTTGGTAATGAGCCGTTTGATGGAAGCTCGGGCAAGTGGCGTTTGGTGCTTGGAGACCACACCTAGATCAGCCAGAAACTGCGCCAAGGAAACTAACGAGTGCGACCCTTTGGCGTATTCTTCGTAAGCACGGACAATGATACGGGAGAGAGTAGGATGAGGCTCGATATTCCTTGTACGTGGATTGTTCACATAGCCAAAGGGAGCAAGACCAATCCATTCCTTTCGGCGCAGTTTCTGGCGGATGCCACGTTTAATGTTTTCGGAGAGATTGTCGGAGTAATACTTGGATTGACCAAACGCCACTTGCAACATGAATAACCCCTGCGGAG
>CAYHEP010000052.1:0-4173 GCA_964355775.1 uncultured Candidatus Saccharibacteria bacterium
TTGTGCCATATGGATAATTTAACACCATATGGTTACGATTCCCACTAATTACCAAGAAATACTATGATCAAAATCGAACAACTCGAAAACGTAACGACAAAAGCGGTGGAGGAACTCAACATGCTCATGCCACAGCTTTCGAGTTCGGGAAAGCAGATAACGTATGCCGATTTGCTTGCTGTGCTGAAAGATCCCAATACTACACTGATGATTGTCAAAGAAGCGGGGAATATTATTGGAATGGGTACACTAGTACAAATTTCCATCGTCACTGGGCACTACGGAATTCTCGAGGATATCGTGGTGGATGAAAAATATCGAGGACAAGGAATCGGTAAGCAACTCTGCGAAAAACTCATTCAACTTGCTCGAGAACATAAACTTGAATGGCTCGAACTTACCAGTCGTCCAACGCGTGTTGTGGCGAATACACTTTATCCAAAACTCGGATTTAAAAAGAAAGAAACCAACGTATATGAACTCGAACTTTAACATCGTTTGCATTGGAGGCGGAAACGGGACGCCAAGAGTATTGCGCGCGCTCAAGTCGCATAATGTCCACCTGACAGCAGTCATCACGATGGCGGACAGCGGGGGATCGGCGGGGTTTTTGCGGAAACATTACGGAACATTGCCGACCGGCGATGTGCGACGTGCTCTGGTTGCTCTCGCGACTGTTGAGTCTCCTCTCAAAGATATGATGACCTATCGCTTCAAAGGCGGACCGCTTGACGAGCAGAGTGCGGGAAGTATTTTTTTGACGACGCTCGAAAACGTCACCGGGAGTTTTGAAAAGGCGATTGCGACTGCGAGCGAATTACTAAAAATCAAAGGCGACGTTTTGCCTGTAACACTCGACAATGTACAGCTCTGTGCGGAGCTCGAGGACGGCACGATCGTACGAGGCGAGACCAATATTGATATTCCCAAGCACGATCCAAATTTGAAAATCAAAAAAGTTTGGCTGGAGCTTTACCCGCCAGTTCAGGGGCGGGCGGAAGCAAAAATAAATCCTCGCGTTACTGATGCGATTGCCAAAGCCGACATGATTATCATCGGTCCGGGGGATCTGTATAGCAGTCTCATACCAAATTTGCTGGTTGCCGGCGTACCAGAAGCGATCAAAAAATCAAATGCAAAAAAAGTGTTTATCGTCAATCTCAAAACAAAACAAGGCGAAACCCAGCATTTCAAAGCCGAGGATTTTGTGAGCGAAATAAAAAAATATATCCCTGTCGACATCTCGGTATTTAATAGTAATCTCCGTAGCCCCAGTTTCTTACATATGCCGGAAACAGGAGCGCATATCGTCTGCGCTGATGTATTGGACGATACTGTAGACCAGCACGATGCCGGTGAAAAACTAGCCAATGTCCTTCTTACACTTTGATCTCACTTCGTTCATTCAAACCGCCGGATATATCGGCATTTTTGGGTTTGTGTTTGCAGAGTCGGGGCTATTTATCGGTTTTTTTCTGCCCGGGGACTCGCTGTTGTTTACGGCAGGTATCTTTGCTTCGCAGGGCCATCTGAACATTTGGATTTTGATATTTGGTGCTTGGATTTTCGCTGTACTCGGCGATAGTGTCGGGTATATCTTTGGCAAGCGCGTGGGTCCCGCGCTTTTTTCGCGCCCGCAATCGCGATTTTTCAAACCCGATCATCTTGCCAAGGCACAGCATTTTTATGAAAAACACGGCAAAAAGACCATCATTCTCGCGCGCTTCATTCCCATCGTCCGCACCTTTGCCCCGATCGTCGCCGGCATTGGTAATATGCAGTACCGCACCTTTCTTGTCTACAATATCATCGGTGGTGCGCTTTGGGGGATCGGCATGCCGCTGCTCGGCTACTTCCTCGGCAATACCATTCCCGATATAGACCGCTATCTTTTGCCGATCATCGCAGGGATCATTTTCTTGTCGATTTTGCCGGGTGCGATCCATCTATTGCGTCAACATAGAGATAGTTGACGTTGATAGTGAGCTTGATATACTGGAAGCATCATGTCCAATCTCACCAAAGAACATTTTGAAAGCGTGCTCGAGAAAGCGCTGAAACAGCAAACAAAAGCGCTCCAGAGGTATACCGACAAAAAGGTTGATGATCTCGCCTTGATGATCCAAAATAATGTTGCGATGAAAGAGGATCTAAAAGCTCTTGAACGGCGTACTGATCAGAGATTCAATGAATTGGACCGGCATCTCAAGGAAAAAGCCACCACAGAAGGATTGCGTGAACTTGAAAATAAACTTATCGAAGATACCGGCGCAGTTACCGGAGTTGAGCAAAAACACAATCGCTCGCTTACTCAACGCGTCACCCGCCTCGAAAAAGAGGTTTTCCCAAAAATGGCGTAGGCAAACGCCGTCGCACTTGCAGGATCGATGAAATAGTGATATAATGATGCGTCGTTTATGAAATAAGCGCTTCGCGCTTTTTATTTAACCTAAAAATGGAAATTCGCAATATCGCTATCATCGCGCACGTTGACCATGGCAAGACAACCTTGACCGATGCTTTGATGCGCCAAAACGGCGGACTCGAAGAGGGGACGAGTATGGATTCCAACGCGCTTGAGCGTGAGCGTGGGATCACGATTTATTCAAAAAATACCTCGATTTTTTACAAAGATACGAAGATCAATATCGTAGACACGCCCGGTCATGCGGACTTTGGATCAGAGGTGGAGCGAGTACTGCGCTCTATAGATGCAGTATTGCTCGTCGTGGATTCACAGGAAGGTCCTATGCCACAAACTAGATTTGTTTTGAAAAAATCCCTCGAGCTGGGACTCAAACCCATTTTGGTTATTAACAAGATCGACAAACCTGCTTCTGATCACGACAAAACCCATGAGCATGTTCTGGAATTGTTTGTTGAATTGGGAGCTAACAATGAACAACTTGATTTTCGTACAGTGTATGCAATCGGCCGGGACGGTGTCGCAATGAAAAACATCGGTGACCCACAGAAAGACCTTCAGCCGCTCTTGGATACGATTCTTGAAGTCGTGCCCGCGGTATCTGCTGAAAAAGTGGCAATGCCTCTTCGCCTACAGCCGTTCAATCTTGCCTACGACAATTTTTTGGGACGCATGGGGATCGCGCGCATTTACGAAGGCAAAATCCGACAGGCTCAAAAAGTTTTTTTGCATGGCAAGGAGTACAAAATTACCAAGCTCTTCACATTTGAGGGCGTACAGCGCAAGGAAGTTGACGAGGCTGAAGCCGGCGACATTGTCATGATAGCCGGAATTCCAGACATATATATCGGCGATACCGTCAGTGAAAATTCGGATCAAGAGTCTCTGCCCGCAATCAAGGTAGATGAGCCGACGATTTCTTTGCGTTTTATGGTAAACGATTCGCCGTTCGGCGGACGCGATGGCAAATATGTCACCACGCGACAAATCAGAGAACGTTTAGTGAAGGAATTAGAAGTAAACGTCGGTTTGAAGATAGATTTCGATCCGCAGGATCGCCCTGCGAAGCTCCAAGGGAGCGAAGTAGGGTCGTCATTTACCGTATTCGGCAGAGGCGAATTGCACATCGCGATTTTACTCGAAAACATGCGCCGCGAAGGATACGAGATGCAGGTGTCCCAACCGCATGTGATCTTCAAAGAAGAAGATGGAAAAAAGCTTGAACCATTTGAGGAAGTGGTCATTGACGTTCCGCAAGAAATGGCCGGGACGATCATCGAGACCATGGGTACGCGTAAAGGCATCATGAAGGACATGCGCACTGAAGACGGAGGACGTGTAAGAATACTTTTTGACGCGCCCACTCGCGGACTGCTGGGCTACCGCAACCAGTTTATGATCGAGACTAAAGGTGAAGGGATTTTTTCGAGTCGTTTTGTTGAATTTCGTACCCATGTCGGCGAGATCGAGCATCGCTCGGTTGGTTCCATGATTTCCATGGAAGTGGGAAAGACAACAGGATTTTCACTGGATAATTTGCAAACTCGCGGCACGCTGTATGTCGGACCCAATGTCGAAGTCTATGAAGGCATGGTGATCGGCAATACGTCCAAGGGTTTGGATATGGCAGTCAATCCGGTCAAAGGCAAACAGCTGACAAACTTCCGTAGTGCCGGCAATGACGACAATATCTACCTCGCTCCTCCGCTTGAGGTAACGCTCGAGCGCGGTCTTGAAATCATGCAAGA
>CAYHEP010000053.1:0-4124 GCA_964355775.1 uncultured Candidatus Saccharibacteria bacterium
TGTCCAAAAAACCCGAATCCGAAGCCGATCTCGCCGAAGCTCTCCAGCACTGGAAAGACAACCCCCCGAAGCCGAAGAAGCCTAAAGCTTAGTTATTTCATTCTTGATTTGTCCAACAATTCCAGTGCTGCAACCGCATGTTTCACGATAATTTCCTTTTCGTGCGCAATACTTGATTCTATTTTTGCAATCTTTGCGCGCACCTCATCACATAGTTGTTCTTTATTTTTTGAGATGTTTCTTTCAAGCGTGGCGAGTTCAGCCAAAAGCCGTTGTCTTTCCTTTTCTAGATTCAAAATATTTTTTTTGGCAGTTTCAACCGCTCCCATGTCTCCAAAGGGCGCGTCGTAGGTTTTGTCGCGAAATTCATTCATGGCAATGTAGTTATTTTATTTGTGGAGTTTTTCCAAGAGTATCAAGCTTTTTTTGGTTCCATAGCCTTTCTGACTTTTTGTTGAGCTTTAAAAAATGCATGTCGTTCTTGCATACTTTTTGTAGAACGATCTTTTTGGGCAGTAACTATCTTGTCTCTGAGTATTTGTTCGTACTCTTTCAACGTATCAAGTCCGAGTTCACTAGGATCGATTGGTTTTTCAGGCGATGCCATGATAAAAAGCATATCCCGTTTTTGATGCTATAGCAAGATAAATTTGCATGGCGGTGAATTGATGCGCCTTGCGCGAACCTACTTTGAAAAAAGTGCTCGCGCTCCACGCGGGGGTGGTGGTGTGGACGCCTGACGGAAAAAGGTGCACTGTCGCCTCCGCCCCAGCAAGCTGTGGCGGCCGCAACACCAGCCCCGCCCTCACCTTCCGATTCCATTTCCGCCAAAGGCGGAAGCGCGCCGGCCATTTGACATCCACTATGGATGGGCGGGTCTGGATGCGGGTGCCCGCTCAGCTCCTCCAGAAGTTATGTGGTATATCATAGCTCTGTGGCGCCATCTTTGTCCACTTCTTACAGAGCTGAGCGGGCACAGGCGTCAGAGCGCTATTATTGTCCCGCCAAGGCGGGACGGGTACGGGAGAGTGGTCGCTGATGCGCCTTATCATGTGCCCTTGCCCCACGAGTGAGCGAGTACGCTCACTCGTCCCACCCATGCGTGGGCAGTAGAGCCGCAAGCGGCTCTACTGCCTATTCACGAAACAAGATATAATCAAATTATGACTGAAATAAAACAACTCACAGAAAATAAACTTGATGACTTCCTTATTCTTCTTGAAGAGATTAACGAGAAGCCTTTCGAAGCAGGAACAAAAAGCCGATCCAAAGAAGATTTTGCACGAGGACGCTACACTGGTTTCTTGCTGTACGAAGAGGAAATGCTTGCTGGAATTGCAATCGTCATTGATACGTATTCCGCCGTACACGCAAAAAAGGTTCTTAATCTGGACGAACTCTATGTGCAAGAACAATTCAGAAAAAAAGGCTTCGGGAAGAAACTTTTTGACCATGTTATCGAATATGCGAAAAAAGAAGGGTATATGCGTATAGAATGGAGAGCAGAAAAAAATAATATTGCCACTCAAAAACTATATGCGCAGTATGGTGCTGCTACTGATTGGATTTTTTATGCGCTAAACCTGTAGAGACTAATGCTCAATAATTTTTAGTTCGTAATCTTTGCCTCGGGCATCAACCTGCACTTTTCCACCTGTGGGAAATGTAATCATCGGTAGAGTGTGCCCAAAATCAACATTAGCTACAATAGGTATTCCTTCAAGTTCTGGTTTCGTTTTGATAATTTTTGCGAGCAATTCTTTGCTTAAACCAGAGCCTTGCTGAAATCTACCGATCACTAAGCCCTTTACCCCCTTAAAGCTTGGCTGAAGTATTAGCGATTGCAAATGGTTTTCAAAAGCCCGGGAAGATTCTTTATTATTATCCTCTATGAATAAGATAGAGTCTGAGAGTACCGGGAAATACTCTGTGCCTTGAAGAAGATTAAAGGTAATTAGGTTACCGCCAAGTGCGGTTCCCGTAGCCTCACCTTCTTCGATGATCCACCACCCATCATTGGTAATATTTTCTGCATCGCCTTTTCTTTCATCGAAATATATGGGTGATGAAGCAATAGATATCGTCTCATTTTCAAAGAAGCATTTTCTGAAATAATCAGCCGTATATTCACGTGCTTTGTCATGTCCGAATACGGTGAAATGAGGGCCAGAATATGTGATAAGACCAGTCTTCGCGTATATTCCATTTGTCAGTGCAGTTATGTCGGAAAGGCCACAAAAAATCTTGGGATTATCAGAAGTGAGATCATAATCAATATGCTTAAGCATCTGATTCGAGCTTGCACCACCAAGTACCGTGAGAATAGCTTTTACATTCTTATCTTTGAAAGCAGCATGAAAGTCTTCAAGTCTGTGATCAAGTGAAGCTGTTTCAAGCTCATTTAATTCAAAAATATGTTTTCCGAGTGTTATATGTACACCAAAATTCTCTTTGAAATACGTGACAGTTGAATCGAGCTTCTTCTCAATAAACATACTCCCCATGCTTTTTGCGGGAGCGATAACTCGTATCTCATCACCTACTTTAAGTTTTGGCGGAAAAACTTTTTTCATTAGCTATTTTGTTTTTCTTGGTCAGAAAGCATATTATTTTTCTTCTAAAGTTTGAAAAAAATTTATATCACTTCTTTTGCAAATCAAAAATAACAATCTTGTTTGTTGCTGGGTTATATGCCATGTTCAAAATCCGGAAATCTACATAGTCTTTAAAAATTTCAAAAAGGATCATAAGCGTTTGATCAAAGTCTCTTTTCTGTCCCAGACTTGTTAATGTTTTTTGATATTCACTTACATCAACTAAATCCATCCAGGGGGCAACAAAAAAATTCAATCCCCCTTGAGTAAACCCCAATTGGTAATCTACGACCTCCACTGGTATAGGCAAATTTGCCATTACTTCAGCGATACGTTTTTTTGCTTCCGACGAGTCTACGAATTCATCGTATGCTTGTTCTTTTGCGTAACGGCTCATCTTTAAGAAAAACTTCCTCCCATGAGCTTGAATCGAATAGATATTTGATTTCAACCTTCTTTTTTCTAAGGCAATGATAATCTCTCCTTCTTCTACACGAAATCCTTCCGGTGTTTTGGGATCGTTTGCAATTTTACTCAAACGTTCTACCACATCCCGTATGATTGATGGGTGTTGATGAACGAACTGCTTAAATTCATCGGTATACCCGAGTTTCCATTTATCATCTTCAATTCTCCGAACATTTCCTTCCTGAAATCCTTTCTTCATTTTTGCCTATAATTTATTTCATTAACTCTTCCCTAGAAACTCCCAGTGCTTGTGCTAATTTAGTCATTGTCTCAAGGGTTAAATTCTTTTTCCCATGCTCAATAGTGCTAATGTAGCTCTTATCGCTTCCAATCTTCTTTGCGAGCTGGCTTTGCGACATTTTCTTGCTCAATCTAATCTTTCGCAGATTTTCGCCAAATTGTTTTGATACTCTGTCCACAGGTTAATCATAATCTTCGTTGCGCGTTGGTGCAACGTTGTACTATAATTTAACCAGAGAAAGTTATGCTCCGCTCTGTCATTTCCCACCCGCGGCTGTCTCGACACGAAACAGCCGCCTCCCGCCCTTGAATCCATGAATGCCAAAACTTGGCCGGCGCGCTTCCGCCTTTGGCGGAAATGGAATCGGAAGGTGAGGGCGGGGCTGGTGTTGCGGCCGCCACAGCTTGCTGGGGCGGAGGCGACAGTGCACCTTTTTCCGTCAGGCGTCCACACCACCACCCCCGCGTGGAGCGCGAGCACTTTTTTCAAAGTAGGTTCGCGCAAGGCGCATCAATTCACCGCAAAATGAAACTTCCGCAAAATTGAGCGGACTGGCCTGACTGAACGGCGAATCGGGTGCGGGCATGCGGTGGCGCAGTTGCGCCACCGATTGGCTCGGGGCGGGCGGGCTCCAGCGGGCGGACTTGTCCTTGTTTCGTATCTAAAAGCAAAATGAATATCAAACCAAAATACTATCTATACGCCCGCAAGTCCACCGAGGAGGACGATCGACAGATTATGAGTATCGAGGCGCAACTGTTTGAACTGCGTGAGCTCGCGCGTAAAGAAAATCTTGAAATCCTGGAGGAATTTCAAGAGTC
>CAYHEP010000054.1:0-4049 GCA_964355775.1 uncultured Candidatus Saccharibacteria bacterium
TTACTGCAATTATTATTTTCTACCACGGGGCTAGTTTTGGAAAGGCTTTGATCTAATAGATTTATTTCAATATGCGAAGTTGTGTAAGAGCAACTACTTAAGGGGTGAACCTCATCAAAAGATACAATACCATCAACAACGGTAAATGTTTTTTGTAAAGACTCTTTTGAACCAAAAAAATCCGCAATTTTTACTAAATTCTCACCTTTAAGATTGGTAACCGTTATGATTGCTCTGCTGCCGCCAGTTCCAGACCATTCAGGAATTTCGATAACGCGCACTACTTTTTTTGTTTTAGTATCAACTGCATCGGCCAATATAACGATGGGTTGATCGTCTATATCTTCATTATCAATGATTTTTTGAGAAATTAATATTTTTGACAGTGCTTCTGTGGACAGATTTTCAACCCTAGTTTCTTTATTAAGAAAAAAGAAAATCGCCACTACAACTATCAAAACCATTAATACAATCGATTGTCCTTTTTTCATTTATTTTTTTTTGTTACTTTTTTGAAGATTAGTACATGGACCCTCTGTATCACCATGATCTAGATGAGCTTTCAAGGCTGGTCTAGCAATAGTGATGGTGTTTGATTTTGAAATATCACCCGATGGTATGTGACAAATCGTTATCTTTTTAACAAAGTTTGCAAATTCATCAGATGTTAACATCAAATCTGATTTTGCTTCAACGTCAATTTTCCCATCACCTTCGTAATCTATCAAAATGGTGGCCTTGTTTTTATTCCAGTCAATATTATATGTATGAGTTTGATCTTTTGATGTCGGTATATTTATTGCCTGATAGAGTTTCGAGGCACCATTGATAAATCTGTCGGCATAAAATATGTATGTACCATCTTCGGTTCCCGTGACGGTATACGTATAACTACCTTGCGGGAATAGTATCGTTGCTGCCTTATGGTCTTCATAGTCAAAATCTACTTCGGGAATTTGATCAATCATTTTATCGGTAAATCCGGTAGATAATCCCGAGTCGTTTGATACTAATAAAACAGCAGGACTACAAATACTAACGTCAATGTGATTGTTGCTCGAGTCATAAAGCTTTTGAACTAAGTAATCACTATTTGAATAATTTATTCCCGGAAAATATGATGATAAATTTTTTAGTCTATCAGATATTAATGCTTGGTATTGAGAATATCTAGGATCAGTTAAAAATGGCTGACATCTTTGGCCATAACCATTGTATGAGCGAACCAAAACTAACAATTTTAAATCACGCTTATTAACTGAATACGTATCAGTTGACCACCAAGTTGAAATAGGACTATCGGTTATTTTTTTGAGAGCGCTTGTCTGATTGAATTTTTCTTGAAAAACCCTAAAACCATCCTTGATATTGGCGTAAATACCCTGAAAGGTATTACCATAATACAAGCCTTCATCATTTGATCCAACGCAATCATTAAGGCGAATAAAATTTCTTAATCCACTCCCAAGCCCTTTATACGATGGCGTTGTAATTTGAGAAATTCCAATCCCGCCATCAGATGCAAAACTACACTTGTTGTTATTGAAGCCACTTCCAGCACTTTCCTGTGCGGTTATCGCTAAATGTAACTCTTTTGGAAATTCAACGCCTGTTATATAAGCACCAAAGTTATTTTTGTTATCTAAACCACCTCCCGTTCCATACAACGAGTTACTTATGTCTGAGCCATACTGATATGTATCTGTAGCGCTGATAATTAGTGGGGTACGCTTTGATTTAGTGTCATAAATAATACTTGCCTTATCGCTATCGTTAGTATTTTGTATTTGACTTTCTACTATCCATCCCACCGTTGCATCAGTCACATCCTCGACTTTCCAGGTTGTGCCGGTATCATCAAGGACTTTTAACACCCAGTCATTGGGAAGAATCTTGTGGACTCGAGTGTCGTTTGGTGTCTGATCAATGTAAAGTTTTGCCGTACCGGTATTGCTGGATATCTTCGCCCATGTTCCAGAAATAGCCGTTGTTGTCGGAGTCGGTGTCCGGGTAGTAGGTGGCGTAAACGGACAACTGATGCCAGTCTTCCACGCATTTTGGCATGCCCACGGCAAAGCATCGGTTGCGGGACCGGTATCGTATGAATTTGTGCAGTGATCCGGAAAGCTTGGGTCTTGGGTGCAGGCGTGTTTTTGCCAAAAATTGCCACGGTTGTTTGTAGTCGAGAGATTAACCCACGAGGTATTACTGGTAAACAAATCTGTCGTGTTGTCTATGAGATTGTCTTGCGTAATCGTGATATTCGAGTCGTCTTTGAGATCAATTGCCGTCGTCGTGTTTTTTAGGGTGACGTTGTTGATATGATGATTGGACACATCAACCAGATGAATCCCTACCGTCGTTCCCTGAATGGTGAGGTTTTTGATCGTGATATTCATCATGTCATCGTCAAAAAATGGATCACGATTAGCATAGACGCCAATGCCTTCGGTATTATTGGTGATGGTTCGGCCATTGCCATCCAGAGTGATATTGCCGTCGTCAATCTCGATGATTTCGTTGATGGTTTTGGCGGGATCGAGGGTGCAGGTCAGGGTGCTGAAGTTCCATGTGCCTATTGTCGAACAGTCATTACCAGATGACGTGGCGTCGATGTGATATGTCGAGGGGGAAGTTTTTAAAATCAGATAGCGATGACGGGGCGTATCGAGCGCAAAGGTATACGCGCCTTCAGAGTCGGGAGTAAAAACAATAGGATTCCGTAATTTTTCCTTGTACAGATAGTAGGTGATTGCGGGATCGAGGCCGGAAAAGGTCAACTGGATGTTTTTGGCCCGTGGAAAAACATAAAAAGGCCGAGCGGGGTCAACGCGCAAGAAGGTAATGTTAGGATAGATCTCCGCCTGAACTGCGAGCTTAGTGGTTGAAGAAACAGTGAGATAGTCGGCGGTGACGGAATATGAGCGGGATTTGTGGAAATTTTCTGGAGATTTTGCCGAAACGAAAAACGGAAGCAAAAAAGCAAAACTGACAACAACAAGAGCGATACTGCGCACGCGAGTGATCACGATAGCTTCACGGTATCATTTGCAAGTTTGAATTGCAAGTATGTCAATCACACCTGGTGGCTCTGTATTTGTTATTCTACAATTGGTTCCAATCTCGATGGTCTCGCGCTGTGAGTGATGGGTTGGATGATGGGGAGGGACATGGGTAAAAAAGCCGGACTAATTTATTTTTGATAACACGAATTCTTTGATACGGATAGCGGCTGCAAGCGCTTGCTCGGCTTCGAACCAAACGATTTCCGGATAATCACCCGGATAGCGATCTTCAATATAGTACCTATTCAACATCACAAGATCATCCTGTAGCTTTTCAATACCAGGTTCCGCACTTAAAACCAAGGTTTTTAATTCTAACAAGTCATGTATTTTTTTGAGTTGTATGTCATGAAAAAGAAGCAAACCCTTCAAGAGTAGCTCTGCCATTTGTTGGGCGAAAAAGGCGACCGCCCAAGGCAACGCATCGCGATGTTTGAGCATCGACGTTGCATTCTGTTCATGCTCGGATGCCTTCTTTATCCAATCAATAGAATTTTGTGAAGAATTATTGCCCATAGAGCACAGCGCCTTGCGTTAAAATTTGGCGATAGAAAGTATCAGACATGCTTAATCTTTGAAATTCTTTTTTCGGTCGGAACACCACTATATCCATCGGGAATAAACGTGGGCTGATCGAACCATCTATTTCACGGGCTAATTCACGAGTATTTTCTACATTTTTTATGATACACAAATCCACGTCGCTATCTTCATGCGGTTTTCCCCACGCATAGGAGCCGAATAAGATGATCTTCTCGGGTTGAAACTCCTTGGCGATCTTGTCGGCTACTTCTTGGATTTGTTCTTTGGTAACCATGAGATGATTATAGCGCTTTTTGGAAGAAATTTGCAACCACCAACGCCAAATTGCGGTTTGGTGGAGTCGGAGCGGGAGTGATGGGTTGAAGGATGGGGAGGGAGATGGGAAAAATTAGGTTTTATGCCGAAATGATTTTACGATGATGATCACCAAGGAGATAGCAA
>CAYHEP010000055.1:0-3998 GCA_964355775.1 uncultured Candidatus Saccharibacteria bacterium
AGCTTTTATTATTGCCTGGGCAAGCGTACCACCCATTACTCCGCCTCCGATAATTGCGATCTGTTTATTCATACGTACAAAGTATACCAAAGATTGCAATATATGAGAAAAGAATTGACTAATTCCATATTTTAATGTACCAACAGGATAGTTCAAGAGTAACGATCCCGTTGCTCTTTTTGACAACCAGAGAGGGGGAAACAATGCTGATCTCATTGACCGGCCCTTCCGGTGTCGGAAAGGGCTACGTCAAAGAGCGGATACTTCAAAGGTTTCACGGAATCGTCGAGCTGGTCTGGACGACCACCCGACCACTTCGAATCAACGAGCAAGTGGGAGCGAATCGCAAGAGCATCGCTCCCGAAAAATTCACGTCGCTCCATGAGCGTGAACTACTCGTCTGCGTCCAGGCGCTTCACGGGCATTTTTATGCTTTGGAAAAAAGCGAGCTGGAACGGTGCCAGGGAGCCATCGGGCTCACCGAGACGAACATCAGTAATATGGGAGACATGTCGCGACTCGTCGCTGATTTTCTGCCCATAGCACTCATTCCAAGCGATCTTGGGTTTCTACGCGAGCGCCTGACACGCTATCGAGGAGAAAAAGAGGGAGAAGATTTGGAGAGTCGTCTCCTGCGCGCAAAGAAAGAAGTGCGCCAGATCAGAGCGAGTCAGCAATTTGTGCTTGTGGTTGAGGTCTCGAAAGAGAACGAAACACAAGTGCCCCAACAAGTCCTGGCTTTTTTGGAAGAAAGAGTCAGGCAGGTCAAAGGAGGCCGAACATGAGACTCGGCACGTCAGTCGGCGGAGTCGTGTTCGATTCTCCGCTACTACTAGCATCGGGCTACATCACCGAGACCCCTGACTTTTACATCCGTGCCCGGAGATTTGGGTGCGGAGGCATGGTCACGAGGTCGCTCAAAGAATTCGTACCATCGGAGCGTTCACGCATCCCTGCTCCACGGTACGTAGTACCGGATCCGAGCATGATGCTCAACTGCGAATGGGGAAATGAAAACCCATGGACACAGTGGCGTGACCACTGGCTTGCACAAGCAAAGCAGGCCGGGGGACGCGTGATCCTGTCCTTGAGCGGACGGAGTATCGAGGGGTGCGGGAACCTGATCCGTGCCTTCGAGAAACTTGAGCCCGACGCCTATGAAATCAATGTATCGTGCTCGCATTCCGGGGCGCTGCACGGCAATCTCAACGTGAACATCGAGCATGTACGCAAGCTCATGGCTCACATAAGACCGCTGGCTAGGCGACCAATTTGGGTCAAGCTTTCGTATTCAACCATTCTCATTGAGATGGCAGTTGCCGCTCAAGAGGAGGGTTGCGACGCGATCGTCTGCACCAACTCCATCGGTCCCGGGCTACTGCTCGATGTCGAGACCGGGAAACCGAAGCTCGGTATCAAGGACGGAGCCGGGGGCATGACCGGAAAGGCGATTTTCCCGATCGCCCTTCGGTGCGTCTACGAGCTCTTTAGGGCGTTGACGATCCCAGTCGTCGGGGTGGGAGGCATCTACACGGCCGAAGATGTCATTCAGATGTTAATGGCTGGGGCGAGGGCGGTCCAGCTCTACACACGCCCGGCGCTTCAAGGCCCGAGGGTGTTCGGCAAGGTTGTCGGGGGTCTCGAGTCCTACTTTGCCCGACATCCAGAATACGCGAATGTGGCGGATCTTGTGGGCGTGGCGCATCGCTTCAATCACGAGCACAGCTTCGATGCTCCGCCACCGCAAATCATCGCAGAGCGGTGCACGGGATGCGTCAAGTGCTTTCCGGCTTGTGCCTTTGACGCGATCCGTTTCGAAAGTCGCGGGTCCGGGAAACCGACGCTCGCGGTCATCAACAGCAACTGCAACGGGTGCAACGCCTGCGTCGGCGTCTGCCCCCCGGAATTCGACGCGATCAAGGAGGTGCCCCGTGGGTAGGGACACGTTTACCGTCCACATTCACTGCAACGCATGCGGGGGGCTTCTCTTCAAGTACAAGAAAGAGGGCCCGGGCCACCTCATGAAGTGCTATGAGAGTGGTATCGAAGACGACAGGACGAGCGGAAAGCTCGTCTGCCCTCAATGCGGCCAGGAGTACGCCCGCGTAGCAATGGTGCGCGGCCGTCCTGCGCGCAGAATTATTCAAGGGAAAGTCAAGGCAAAAGGTCACATCAAGACGTGACGACCTGCGCTACGACTTCCTGTGTTCCGCGGAGGGGCTCCAGGGCTCCTCCGTATTTTTTATCGGTCAAGATGGAAGGTTTTTTTAAAATATCCTTCTTGGTATTTTGCGAAATCAAATACAGTATTTGCTTCTTGATTGAGCTGTCTGACGTAGGCAAAGTATTTCTCGCTGGAAAAAATAGTCATACCCAGTTTTGTACAGATGAATTCGATTTTTTCATGTGCTTCGTTTTTCTTGTTTCGATCACTAATCAATAGTTCTGCTTCAAAGTAGTAGCTATGCCCCGGTACCTCAACAAGGGCAAATTCTATGTCTTCGTAAAGATACACCATGCTATTGCGTACGCACAGGACGCCTGTTTGATACCCAATCGCAGCAAAAATCTGTACCAACGTGTCAAAACTGTCAGATGTTGTAACGGATAATTCTTTCCGAGCCTCTTTGTCGCCCCATGATCCCAGTTTAACAACTATTTCAGAAATATTATTGGTTACTCGAATACGGATGTCTTTATCTCTCTTTTCAAGGTCGTGCTCCGGCATCAGGGTGGAGTAGTCAATCAAGACTCTTCTTTTTTCTTGCACAAACAAGCCTTTTTTTGATAAAAAATCTTTGTAATGCTCGTATTGTTTTTTTGATAGAGGTCCACGTACCTCCACTTCTATATTATTCATCATAAATGTTTGTTGCCTGTATAAATAATTGACGCATAGCCATCGTGGCGTATGATCCCGACGGCAGGAAAAAGTTCATCGTAATTTTATAATTGTTGGTATGCAACTCGTCATCAGAAATCTCGGACGGAAAGAATATCGTTTTGAAAATAAGATCTCTTTCGTAAGGGACTTGGCGCACCGAAAAGGTTTCCTGATCAAATTCAAAACCATCCACTGTGCAATTGGTTAGGGTCTGAAAGTGTACGTTTTCTGGAACAAATAAATCCCCGACATTTTCAAATGGCACACTTTTTCCCACGTTCAAGGACTGTAGAGTTTGAGAAGCCTTTTGATTCCAAAGCACGCTAGTAAACGATGTTACAAAGAATTTTAGCTTTTGAGGATTGAGAGATGCAAAAAAAGACTTGCACGCATCTTCGTTATTTGGATCTATTTGAGTAGTGGCTAAGGTATCAGGTATATTTTTTGTCTTACGTAATTCAGTCAGTGCCGTACACCACGCACCATCAATAATGGCTTTTCCAATGATATGCGTATTAAATGGACCGACGTCCATTCCAAAGCGTTGTTTGTCGTAGTAATTTACTAAAGTGACAAAGCGGTTAGACGTAGAAAAATCGCGTAACTGATTTGCGTGTTTTTGGGTAAGATTGCGCAAAACGATCGTGAATATGTTTCCATGCAATTTTCGTGCTTGTAGTGCCAGCGTGCCATACCCAATAATTCTAACAAATTCGATGAATGTCTCGCCTTGTTGGTTTTTTTTATTAAATGCCAATAGATCGTTATCATCAAGTATTTTTTGAATTGAGAGCATCTGTTCGGTAATTGCATTTTCGTCTTTTAGTCCTTCTGATCCTATGCTATTGTATGGTAGAGAAAAATAGTTAATAATCTTATCCAATGCTTCAAAAGTAGTATTGCTTTTCTTTTTCATCCATACATACGTATAGGATGCGTTTTCCTTGTCTCTAAAATCAGGAAGGAATGATACTTCCACTACATGAAAATCTTCGGGTATTGTCTTTATTGAATAAAATTGCATAAAATTTGATTTATTCTATCCCAATCATGTTATCGGTATGCATCAACCGTACGTCTCGCACGTTATTGGTACGCATCATTTCTGCTATTT
>CAYHEP010000056.1:0-3837 GCA_964355775.1 uncultured Candidatus Saccharibacteria bacterium
TTTTTGCGATCGTATTGCCTTTCGCCGCCTTATCGAGTGTTTGATATACCTTTGGAAGGAGTGTTTTTGCTTTGTCAAACTCCTTGGCGGTGATGGCTTTCTTAAACTCTTTCACCGCATCCCTATACAACCGCTTCCGGCGGTCATTGTAGGCTTTTTTTTTCTTCGACTGTCGCAGGGCTTTTTTTGCTGAAGTGGTTATGGGCATGATCTAAATGTAAAATTGAAATATCAAAATGCAAAGTAATAGTACATGATTATATAAAAATAAGCAAATGACAAAAAAGTGGGCGATCCGGCGCTCGGTCCGGATCGCCATCGTTGGAGCAGTCCCGCCTGCTAGTCGCAGGCGGTGGCACAGGCTTCCGTCCTCGGACAGCTGGACGGTGGCTCCGTGCACCGACCACACCACGGTCTCCTGCGTGGCGACCTGCGGCGCGCTTGCCGTCTTCGTCGTCTCCCGGGGCTGGTCTCCCCGCTGCACGTCGAGAATCGCGACCGCCGCGATGACCAGTATTGCGGCGACCGGGAGCAGAGGACTCCATCGTCTCATTTTTCCTCCTCCCACCAACCGTCAGGTGGTGGTTTGACCTGAAGATACGTGGAGATTGATAAAAAGTCAAGGACATACTAGGAATTGGGTGCGATTTTCGGGGGTTCCGGTGCACTCAGGCACCAACGCCCGAGATCATGGAGGTTCCATGAAGTTCATTTTTAACGAGACCTGCCCGTATTGTGGCAATGACGGGCGGGGGGCACTTTCGGTTTTCGAAGGCGGCTGGGAGTGCAGGGGGTGCGGAGGGAAGTTTCGCATCTTTTGCATTCCGACCGCGAAGCCCAACGGGTGGTCTATTCCCCAGTGGGCGATCGTGCTTGCACTCCTGCGAGCACTGGCCGTTCAGGTGCCGCGCCGCCCGAAGAAAAAGTAGAAGTTCCTGACGGGAACAAAAAGAAGAGCGCTCGCGCGCTCGGCAGTCTGGGGATCCCCGTCTCCCCGTTTTCTTCAGTGCATGAATTTCTCGTGCTTTGAAGAAAATAAAAACAGCCCTTGGCTGATTTGGTTTTGGAGAGGGCGGTCGAGACGTGGGTTCGTCCGACCGCCCTCTCTTGTGGTACTTCTTCACCCGCGCTTCACGCGGGTTTTTACAGCATAGCGCAAATCCTCAACCTTGCGCCGTGCTCTCCCGAGGAGGTCCTCCAAGTCTTTGACCTCATGAACCTTGCGCCGTGCTCTCCCGAGGAGGTCCTCCAAGTCTTTGACCTCATGCTGGAGCTGTACGAGCTGGTTGACATCCGCCACCGCCCAACGTTGGGCATGGCGGAGGCGCTTTGGGGTTAGGGAGAGTATTTTCCTCCTCTCCCACGACTGCCGGCGCAGTTGCCGCAACTGCGCCGGATCCTCGACCGGTACTACGTCGAGGTTGTCGCGACGGTGCATGCCGTTTACAGGGAGACAAAACCAGTCAAGAATGAGCTTTCGCTCGTCTTTTTCCGGTTCACCCCCCTTCGTCTGGACCATTCCCCAAAAAACAGGTTGGTCCAGTGGCGGTGGCATGCGACGCAACCGCGACGGGTTTTCAAAAATCCTCCAGAAACGCGTGTCGATCACCTCCTTTCGCGTTCTAGAACTCTATTACTTGTTTCATTTTTGAAAGCCCTTGTCAATTTTTTCTCAGCTGTAAAATTTTCTCTCGGACCACGAGCGCTTCGTCGAATTTGTCGTCGACGTCATCGTCACATTCGCCTGCCTCCCTGCAACAGCAAGAAGTATCAGTACCGTCAGTTCATGAATTCCTCGTGCCTTGAAGAAAATCCAGATGTATGGTAGAAATGCACCGACGCTGGCATGATGCCAGTGCTCGTTTTCCGCGCAGGTTAGCCTGGTAGTACGCGGAGAAAGGATCGTTATGAATTTCTTGGAGAAACTGGAGCGGGCCGGAGAAATCTTCCGGTTGCTCCTCGAGTCGGTTAGTCTCGCCACCCTCGGACAGGTTGTGTGTGTCCTGAGGGATGAGTATGATGTGGAACAGAAACGCTGTTTGAGCTCCGTTGATTTCCATGCGTCGGCGCCAGTAAGCGCAAAGACGCAAGGGGTTTGGTGGGTGTTCGGTGCACAGAACTCGTGCACCGTGGTAGGCTTTACCCGCGCCGGGCAGTGGGTCCGGCTCGAACTTAACTTCGGAGGCATGGAGTTCCCGAGCCGTGGGTGGGATGCCCCCGTGATTTCCTCCTACTGGGGGCTGAAGAAGTACGATTGCGCGTTGATCTCCCCGCGCGACCTGACCCCCGGGGTTCAGGAGATGGTTTATTCAGATCTCCTCGCCCGCCTAAAGGGCTGGGAGGACAAGGCCGCCGATCAGTACTTCGCGCGGCTTTCTGCCCGCCAGCAGTTCGAGCGGGAGTAGCTCCTTCCCCCCGTGCGACGACGACCCCCGAGGCTCGTAGTTGCTCGGGGGTTGTCGTTTTTAAAAAGTCTTTCACAATTGTGGGTTTGTCTAATCTTGCATAATCTTCTATACTTGAAATGTAAGATTAATTTGATGTTATGGACATACGACTGCAATCTCTTCCGCCGGAGATTTATACCAAGTTGCGCCAGATTGATGAGCTTAAAGGGCAATGGATTGCCGGAGCACAGTTAAGCCCCCAAGTTTTGGGTCGTCTCAAGAGGTCAACGTTGATTACCTCAACGGGTGCTTCTACTCGCATTGAAGGGGCGAAACTTTCGGATGAAGATATCGAGAAAATGATGCGTGGAATAGGCATTCAGAAGTTTGCCGATCGTGATAAGCAGGAGGTGCGGGGGTACTACGAACTTTTGGAGAACGTTTTTAATTCGTGGAAAACTCTTAGTTTTTCAGAAAGTTCCATCAAGCACTTCCATCAGGAACTTCTGAAATATGTCGACAAGGATCAAACGCATCGGGGCTACTACAAGAAGCAGGAAAATAAAGTATATATGGTCAATGAGGCCGGTGAGTCAGTTGCCGTTCTTTTTGACACTACTCCAGCATATCTCACGCCGAAGGAAATGCAGGAGGCGGTCGAGTGGACACAGAAATCACTCGCAGAGAAAAAGTACCACCCGCTCATCGCTATTGGAAACTTCCTCGTTGAATTTCTTAATATCCATCCGTTCCAAGACGGCAACGGTCGTTTGTCACGCGTGCTTACGAATCTCCTTTTGCTCAAAGAGGGATACATGTATGTACCGTATGTCTCACATGAAAAGCTGGTGGAGGATAATAAACCCGATTACTATATTGCTTTGCGCCGCAGTCAAAAATCATTCAAAACCGAGCATCAAGATATCATGCCCTGGCTCGAATTCTTGTTTGATGTGCTTTTGAAGCAAGCACAAGTCGCAGTCGACCTTCTTTCTAAAGAGAATGTGGAAAAAATCTTGTCGCCAAAGCAGCTGGCGGTGTGGAACTATTTGCAGACCGTTGATTCGGCAACACCAGGAGAAATTTCAAAAGCCGCAAATGTTGCAAGACGTACGGTCAATCAAGCAGTTGATAATCTCCTCCGGCTCAAAAAAGTTGAGCGTATCGGGCTTGGCCGGACCACCAGATACCGGAAGCTATAGTTGGTTTTTTCGTATCTGTAAAATCTTTTCGCGGACCACGAGCGCTTCGTCGAATTTGAGATCATGCACCAGGCGTTCCATCTGTTTTTGCAGGTACTCGATTTTTTGGGTGGGAGTAAGCTTTGATTCATCAAATTTGTCATCTACGTCGTACGAGTACCACTTGGAGATTTTTTCTTGCTTGCTTGAGCCACCCAAGTCGGAGCGTTTGATTGCCTTAATGATCGTCGCCGGAGTGATGTGATGTT
>CAYHEP010000057.1:0-3598 GCA_964355775.1 uncultured Candidatus Saccharibacteria bacterium
CAATCTGCGCTCACTCATGGGAAAAAGGCGGTGACTACTCGCTATGAGTTGGCATATTAGGATCTTATCATCAAAGATAGCCTATTGTCAATCTACCTTATACGCAACTCTGATCAAACCTTTTTTGTTGCTGATTTTACGGATGGAGAGGCGACTGATGTCTCTGCATATCTTCCATTTAGATCAGTTTTGTATCTTCCATAGAAATGTTTTTATTACTTCATAATACCGCTCCAAACTTTTAATATTCACCCATTCATCGTCGCTCCCGATGCCGTCGCCGATAAGACCGAATTCTATACCAGAACAATTCACTTTAGCAAAATGACGCGCATCGGAAGATCCGTGAGCACCGCGAAGTTTTGCATTAGCGATCTTTCTTAATTTTGTGATATAGGAATTCTTTGGATCAGTCAGCATGGCAGACTCATTGGTAATTACTTTGATCTCAAAGCCTCGCGGTAATAGTCGCTTGATCTGGTTGAGGATCGTTTCTGAATCTTCTTGAATAAAACGCACATCAAGCCATATCACACACTTGTCGGGAATTTTATTGAATGACTGATTGCTTGTTTCGATCTTGGCCAAATTGACCGTGGTTTTCCATCCTTCTTTTTTTTGAAGAGGAAATTTCTTTTGTAGTGCAGCAAGAAATTCGTGCATTTTCCAAATCGCATTGATGCCTCTCCACGGATAGGCGCCATGGGCTGTCGTGCCTTTGGCAAAAATTTTGAGTTGTAAAATTCCTTTTGCTTTGTAGACAATATCAAAATTGGTCGGTTCTCCCGCAATGACAAAATCCGCCCTCACGCCTTTTTCTATCTGATGTTTTGTGCCGTCAAATCCTCCAACCTCTTCATCGGTGACAAGCTGTAAACCAAGCGGGTAGGTAACTTTCTTTGCTACATCGCGAAACGCCATAACAAGACAGGCGACACTTGCCTTCATATCCATCGAGCCAACGCCGTAGAGTTTGTTGCCTTTGATTTTGGGCCGATATTGATGCTCTTTTCCTGGAATGACATCCAGATGGCCGTTGAGAATAATCTTGAATTTTTTTGGACGCTTTTTTGCATGGTACACTAAAGCACTCTTGACGCCGTTGTTTTCAAATAGCTCGATCGTAAAGTCTTTCATGTGCGACAAAGCAATGTCCATGGCTTTATTTGGAGATTGTACAGAAATAAGTTTTTTCGCAAGTGCTAGGATTTTTTGTAACATGGATATTTTTTAGGTATGAAATCTTAATGCGTACGCAAGTATGAATGCTCCAATAATACCAAGAATCGTTCCTATACCAAAAGGAATGTAATTTTTTTCCGATTCAAACATACCGATCAGAAGCGGGAGGGTAAATAGCAGTCCGGTAAAACCGCCAAAGATAACCAATAAAATTTTTAGAATTGTTTCAAGCATATAGCGTCTTAAAACTGCTGGCTCCGGCAATGCTCTTGCGAACACTGCCGAAGCCAATTGAAGAACTGAATCACGAAGTAATCTCGGCCCATACCGCGGACTCGTTGCCGTGAATTCGGAGCTTCTGTGCCTCGATCGAATCCAATGGCATCATGTCGCGAAAGCCCCCCAGAAACTCGGGACGTCCTCCCATCCAGGCGAAGAAAATCCGGTCGATGTAGGCGTACGAAATCCCATCGACGGAATTGGTCACACGTGGCATGTCCATCTCCGGCTGCACGATGTAGGGACCGCGCAGGCGGATGTTATGTCGGAGCTCGCGTCGGGACTTCCCGTCTGCGAAATTCCCAGTTACGTGCCCGTAGCACCCGTAGTGGCCGTGCATCGGCTTGGCTCGGAGTTGCGTCGTCCCGTAAGAAGCCACATCGTATTCGCTGAATACGCGCGTCGCCATTCCCAACATGGGAAGATACGCCTTGGTGTCGTTGATGCGGCGCATATCCCAATAGGACCATGCCGGATCGTCGATGTTGAGCGTAAGCGTATGCTCCTTGATGATCCGACGCATTTGGAGGTCAGCGAAAAGCGGCTGCTCGACCTGAATCCTTGGGTCCTTGAGCTTCGTTACGGGATCGGACGTGCGAGCGTACAGCAAATACCCACACTTCCCATCGTTGGCCATGAGGTGCTGGCGAAAGCTCGCGGGACCCATGAAACAGTCGAATCCCGAAAGTTCCTGGACTTCGGCATCGCTGAGAGACTTTTCGCCCATCTCGTCTGTCTTGCCGAATTCGGTTGCTCGCATAGCGTTGTACTTCTCATGCGTGACGGCCAGGAGCGCGATCGGCTTGCCGAAACGCTTGCGGAGCTTTGCGAGGGTCTTCCGCCAGCGACCCTTAAAGAACGAAACAAAGTCCGGCCGCGAGAACCCGCCTTCCAGGAGCGTATACATCGCCAGAGAGTTTTCGATCTCGAAGATGTGATGCCGCAAGAACTCGCGAATGTCGTCGGCATTCATACTTGAAGCCGCATCGAGGAATTCCTGCGTCAGTCCCACCATGTCGATCTGGATGGCGAAGTTGATCGGTGATCCATCGGGGGACATGCAATACCGATAGTCCTCCGGCCATTCCCGATTTGCCTCCATGAGCGGTCCGAATGCCCGGTTGTACTCGGCGTACAGCTCCCCGAGTGCTTTGATCACCGCTTCCGGGTATCGGATCTTGTAGTCCGGCAGGACGTGGAACGGTCCGACCGATGATCTGATATCCGTCCTGGTGATCACGTTGCCAAGCTTTGCGATTTGCGCCGTATCTTGCGGCTTTGGCATCTCGCAAGGAGACGACGGTCGTGGATCTTGTGACGCGGCGACATGACGGTCGCCATAGAACTCAAGATAGTTGCACATCCTATGTTCCTCCTTCGTTAGACCTTGTCGATGTTTGCGAGCGAAGTGTCCAAGACTGCCTTCTCACGCTTCTTGAGCTCCCGGATCCACGATGATACCGTGTGACCTTTGGGAGGCTTGAAGATGGTTACTCGGCGAGAACGTTCCAGCTCGTCATACCCCAAGCCGTGATCGCTTTTGCAGTCGAAGCGATCATGTACTGCTATGCGAACTACAACGTCATTTTCACCTCGTTGGCATCCCGCCAAGTTTGGGCTCCAGCATCCCGCTAAGGCCTGGGTTTAACAAATCGAGCCTTCCGGAATTGGAAGGCTCGTGAGGAGACCCGTCAATATAAGTCAAATACGCCAGTAAAAGTCAGATATAGAAAGGTCTCCACAGGAATTCTCCAAGCCCCGACGCTCCGGTCGGGGAATCCTCTGGAAGATTTGGCGTATTTGGTTGGTTGTGAATGAACAAAAAACCGCCCCTCGCTGGAGGGACGGTTTGATTTTTTTAGTGATACTCGAACTACATTAAATCAGCGCGTTTCCAGCGATTAGCGGCATAAACATATACATCAAAGCTGATTGTATAATGCACGAATTTTCCATCACGTTGGTATGGTAGCAGATCTGAAAACGTTCGTCAATATCACAGAAACCCCTCCGCTCCTCCCCTTCAATTGAAGGGGAGGTCGGGTAGGGTTCGTGAATTATCCCACATGTCTATCCGCCACCTTATTCGCCGCATAGCTTTCCGGCTTGATGCGGGCGACAAAGCCATTGCCGGTAA
>CAYHEP010000058.1:0-3362 GCA_964355775.1 uncultured Candidatus Saccharibacteria bacterium
GCTTGTAGATGTGCTCGGCCGTAAAGGGAATAAACGGCGCGAGGAGTTTGCTTGTCTTGATGAGGATGTATCGAAGTAAAGCGGTCGGACCGCTTGATTCGGAACCAGCGGTCCGACCGCTAAATCGCTCTCGCGACCGTCTGATCCACCACTTTGACAGATCTTCCACAATGAAGTATTCAAGTGTCCGCGTCGCCAGCGTTGGATTGTACGCATCGAGTGATTGCGTGACGGTAAAAATCGTGCTGTGCAGACGCGATAAAATCCATTCATCAAGTGGTTCGGTGGGTTTTGGTTTGATTTCCTTGTGTGCATTTCCCGACTCATCATACAGTTCAAAAAACCGCAAACAATTCATAAGCGTCGTCATAAACCCGCGCTGTACCTTTGCGACATCGGCAAGCGCAAATAGCTTGGGGTCGCCGGGATTGTTGACACTATAAAAATACCAGCGCGCCGGATCCACGCCGTACTGCTCGATGACATCCCATGGATTGATCACGTTGCCGACGCTCTTGGACATCTTTTTGCCCTTTTCATCTAGAACGTGACTATAAGAAACGACATTTTTGTAGGGAGCTTTTTTGCCCAGCAAGGTGCTGATCGCAAGCAACGTGTAAAACCATCCACGCGTCTGATCGATACCTTCGGATATAAAGTCGGCCGGAAAATTTTGTTTCACCAACTCCCAGTTGATCGGTCCGCCCAAGGCGGATCCGCCTTGGGCGGACCATTGCGCAAACGGCATCGCGCCCGAATCAAACCACACGTCGCACACTTCTTTGACGCGAAGCATCTCACCAGAACACTGATCGCATTTGAGCGCGATTTCATCGATATATGGCCGGTGCGGATCCAACTCGCCATCGTCATTGTAGGGGTAGTTTTTGAGCGTGAAGCTTTCTACGGAAGCTTGCTTAGGATATATATTTTTTCGTTCGGAAAAAACTTGTTCTTGAGAAAAATTGAGAAAAAAGGCCTTGAGAAGCCAAATAGGATCGCCATGGCTTACGAGCAAGATCCGCTTTCCTTCATGATTGCGATCTAGTGCCCGCACAAAATCAATTACTCTTTTTTGCAACTCCTGCATGCTTTCTCCTTCAGGAAGTTTCGAAGTAAATGTTCGAGATTTTCCATATGCTTCCCAATATAGTTGCGTGGATTTTCCTTCCCACGATGGCCCCATACTAAATTCATTCAGTCGTGGATCGTGCTGAATCTTGAGATTGAGCCTTGATGCCAAAATATTCGCCGTTTCCTTTGCACGCAAAAATTGTGACGAAAAAATGAGATCCGCCCCTCCTTGAATCTCAAGTTCCAGTGCCAAGGCTTCAGTTTGTTGTCTTCCCTCTTCACGAAGTTCATAGTGATCAGACTCAAGGATGGTAGACTCGATACCATCTTCTTCGTCAGTTGCACTATTTTTTGTACTACGCCCATGTCGAACTAAGATAAACGTATTCGGCTTGCGATATCGAAACGCCTCGAGCTCTTCAAATGAGCCGATGACACGTTTGTGTCCTTCCCGACACTTCCACACCGGCAAGGGCGTGCCCCAGTAGCGCTCGCGAGAAAACGCCCAGTCTTTTACTTCTTTGAGGAATTCCCCGAATCTCCCTTCTTTGAGATGCTCCGGTACCCAGTTTACTTTGGAGTTGTTTTTGACCAATTGCTTGCGAAGCTTTGACATCGCCACAAACCACGAGTCCTTTGCGTAGTAAATCAATGGCGTCTTGCATCGCCAGCAGTGCGGATAGGAGTGCTGATAAGGCTGAATGACGAATGTCGAATGACGAATGTCTAGATAATCTAAAATTTTTGCATCTTTAATATGCTGGCTGGCAAATTCTTTGACATCTTTAGTAAATGTTCCGTCAGGAGCTACGGTGTGATGCATGGGGAGGCCAAGTTTTTTACCCAGCTCGTAGTCATCTTCTCCATACATGACCGCCGTATGAACAATGCCAGTGCCATCGGTCGTCGTGACAAAATCGGCGGCGTACACGGTGTGTGATTTTTCAGACCGCAATGGCTCGACATCAAAAAGCTGCTCATATTTCAATCCGACAAGCTCGCTCCCTTTGAATTTCCTTACCACTTCTGCTTTACCGAGCACGGCCTCCAGACGAGCTTCTGCGAGAATATATCCTTCTTTTGTCTGCACATAGTCAATATCTGGACCAACTGCTAAAGCAACATTTCCTGGCAACGTCCAAGGCGTTGTAGTCCAGGCAAGAAGATAACTGTTTCGAAATTCGTCATTCGTAATTCGGAATTTGACGTATACCGACTGGTCGGTTACGTCATGGTATCCTTGCGCCATCTCATGGCTCGAAAGTCCCGTCCCGCACCGCGTGCACCACGGGATGATCTTGTGCCCCTCGTAGAGAAGCTTCTTTTTATCAATCTGCGCGATGATGTGCCACAGGCTCTCTATATATTGCGGTTCGTAGGTAATGTAGGGATGATCCGTGTCCAACCAAAATCCGATGCGATGCGTAAACTTTTGCCACTCCTCTTTGTATTTCCACACGCTTTTCTTGGCTTTTGCATTAAACTTTGCAATGCCGTATTCTTCTATTTCTTTTTTGTTTTTAAAGCCAAGCTCCTTCTCTATTTCTATTTCCACCGGCAAGCCGTGCGTATCCCAACCCGCCTTGCGCAATACGTAATATCCGCGCATCGTCTTGTAGCGGGGCCAAAGATCTTTAAAAACTCGCCCGATAAAGTGGTGGATCCCCGGGCGTCCATTTGCCGTAGGTGGTCCTTCAAAAAACACAAAGCGCTTCTTTCCCATCCGCGCCTCCAGCGACCGCTTGAAAATCTCCCGGTCATTCCAGAACTTGAGTATTTTCTCCTCGATTTTCTTTAAGTCTAAATCGGCCATGGTTTATTCGAAAATTTCATGCTTCAACTTCGCCGCTTCTTGCACAAAAAAATCTTGCCATTCTTTGTGGTCTATCGGCTTTATCATACGCGGGAAGTCGATGGTGTAAATAAAACTCGGCAAGCGCAGTACCGCCTGTGAAATATATGCGATTGCAAAGCGTCGGTTCCTTTGAAATAACGTCTAAGAATTGCTTTTGGTTTGATGTAAGTATGGTGATGTCTCCGGCCATAGTAATGAAGCTAGGTAGTCTTTCTTTACAGGATCAAGCGCAAGACGATCCCAGTATTTTCGCACCTTAAACTCGGGCAATTTTTCGCCTTTCTGCAATCCGTAATTTATCATCTGCTCCAAACGCCAGATTTCGTAGCCCTCCGGGTCGGCCTTTTTCATGGCTTCTTCGTCTACAGACCAGTTATACATAACTGTTTGTTAGTATTTCACACAAAAGTGCTAAAATGGTAGATAGAAAGGT
>CAYHEP010000059.1:0-3250 GCA_964355775.1 uncultured Candidatus Saccharibacteria bacterium
TTGGTGTTGCCGAGTGAAGCGAGGCAGTGGCGGAACGATACGAGCGTACGAGGCAATTTAGAGCCACCACGCGCTCCGTGCGTGCGATTAGCCATCATTACGAATTTTTGATAAAGTAGGTTCGAGCGGTATCGTAAAAACACTCCCGCACTTGATGAGAACGAAAACCTTCATGCCGATTCTCCTCGGCAAGCCGCGCTTTCTCTCCCCGGCGCAGATGCGGGTTAGGGTTGCGAACAACCTTTTTCAAATACACGACAGCTTTCAGCAGTGTCATGTACTTCAAAAAAGTGGCGCGTTTGTACCGAGGTACGCGCCAAACCCCCGCGGTCACCACTCGGCGACCGCCAAACACGGGAGGAACGCGACGGCTCCTCCCAAAACGAGTCCGATCACTGGCGCCCCGAAGGACGCCATGACCGCGCCGACCATGAGGCCGGCGATGATGGCCGTGGGAATAACCACGGCGGCAACCAAGTACTTCATGGCTGTCTCCTGCCATGGCGCACATCCCGTGTGCGCGTCGGTGAGGTTTCCCTCTTCAAAAATCACGGGATGATCTTTGAAGAAGGCGCGAAGTACCACGTCGCGCCGAATCCGTACCTATCTATTCTTTCTCCCGACAGGCTTGGGATACGCGAGTTTAGGCTACCGTGTACTCGCTGAACACGAAGGCGGCCTTCCCCACCTCCTCGTCGGTGTATTCATGCCGGTCCGTCAAGCGGGGCAAGCCCCGCACACCCATGACGATGACCGAGTCCCCGGAATTGAGCGACACCCGGGGCGGTGTCTGCGGAATCTCGACATCGATTCCAAAGCGGCTCCGCATCGCCGCGATGGTCGCCGAGTGGGAGGGGTTGCAGCAAGAGGCGACGCCCGCTGCAATTTTTGCCTTGACTGCATCCACGGTCAGTGACTGGCGACGGATGTCGACGTCGCCATTGAACATGCTGTCAGCCAAGGCAAAACCGAAAAATACGGTCATTTGAATTCTCCCAAGGGCATGATTGCCCGTGGAGAGGGGTATATATCTCCCCCTCCACGCACAATCCGGCCAACATAATCTCAATCCTGTGCACGGACTGGCCGCACACAGATTGAAATTACGTTTGTACTCTATTGGATCCTCAAGGTTCAAATCTCCTTTCATTCCATGGAGACATTTCCGTACGCGAAGAGGTGGTTAGCCTTCTCGTGAACGGCCTATGTCCTCACCGAACACGGTGCGCAAGGCTCTTTCCCAAGAATCCTTGTGCGATTTCTAGGCGGCATAATACACGATGATGGATGTATATGTCAAACAATGTTTTCAATATAGTGTCAAAATCGTCATATTTGGCTTTATATATGATTTAAAGTGACAGAATTACTGTATATATTTGTCATAATTACTTGACAATTATACTCGCTCCTGTATGCTGGAATGATGGAATCCTCCGCTTTGATAGACCAACTAGCCCAATCCGGTCTTACCCGCGACCAGGCCGCACTCTATGGCGCCCTCCTCCAAAAAGGTTCTCTTTCCGCTCGTGAAGCGGCGCTTGAGGCGAAAATTGGCCGCACGCTGGGTTACGCACTATTGGATCAACTGGCGGGAATGGGACTTGTGACGAAAGCAAAAGAAAAAGGCTCCGTCGCCAGATTCTCTCCCGTCCATCCGTCCGCCCTGCAAGACAGGATTGAATCGCAACAAAAAAATGCGGAACGCGCCGCACTGACACTGAAATCCGTCCTTCCCGACCTTTCCTCTCTCTACAACCTCGCCACCGGCCGCCCCGGTATCCGGTTTTACGAAGGCCGCGAAGGGGTAAAAGAGGTGCTCTACGACTCTCTCACCAGCAAGGAAACTATTTATACGTACGCGGACATGGAAACGGTGGATGGCTACGTAGGAGATATCAACGACGAGTATGTACGCACGCGTCTCAAGAAAGGCATCGCGAAAAAACTATTACTACCTGATACGCCCGCCGCACGTGCTGAAATCATGCAGAGCAACGAACTCACCGAAATCCGTTTCATTCAAAATCAGGACGCGCCGCCTTTTCACGCGGCAATGGAAATCTACGACGGCAAAGTCTCGTACGTGACGTTCACGAAAGACATCCTCATGGGCACCATCATCAGCGACCCTGCTATTTATTCCCTTCACCGCTTTCTCTTTGAGGAGCAGTGGAAGAAGGCGCTGTCGAAGGAGGACGTATTTCAAGCTTGAAAAGCCACGCACCGTCTTGCGCCTTGGTTTTTTCACCGATATGAAAACCGTATTGCTGTGCGTATTGCGGCGCAAGCTCGAATGTCGCCTTGGCTTCGATCGTATAGCCTTCTTGCACGAGGCCAAGAACCTTCTTCAATAATTCAGGACCCGCTTTCACGCCGACGAGTTCCTTATCAACATTCAAAGCGCTGACATGTAGCCGCTTCGGATCGTTTTTATCCGGGACAAGTAGTATCATCGCGACAAGCTTTCTCCCGAACTGGATTCGATGCAAAATAGCACCTGGCTTAGCAAGATTTTCTCTAAATTCCTTGATGAGTACGTCTTGCGTTTCTTTATTCGCATAGTTGGAACTGTAAAGTGTTTCAGTCAGCACCTGTATTTCTGCGTTTGCCAACACATCTTGACCTTTTTCTCGTTTGTATTCTACACCCGCAACCTCCGCCACTGATTCAATCTGTTTTTGCTCTGCGAGAGTGCGAAACGTCGCGAGAAGCACCTGCCCCTCGACGGAAAGCTTCTGCAGCGTCTCACGCAACTTCTCCGGATCATCTTTGTACGTATGCGCATTCGCAAGCAATTGCTGCGCCCGTTTGCCTATTTTTTCCGCGACGGCTGTGCTCGCCGCGTCACTACCCGCATCAATAATCTTCCCGTACAGCGTAAAAATCTCCTTTTTTATGCCTTCATCAACCGACGATGTTGCAAATTCCAGAATCTTATCGCCCATGCTCCGATCGTGATCGAGAGAGAGAAAAGTGCGTAATCCATCGCGGTTAAACCGCCGTGCAAACTCCTGCACGGCGAAGACCTCGTGCTCTGTAACAGTTTTCAAGAAATTCAGCAGATAAAATTGTTCTCGCACGGGCAGTGTCGTCACCGAAACACCGAAATCCCTCTCAACAAGCAACCGCAGCGGCTTCGACACGAGATACCGATAATCAGCCATATCAGCATCACTTGCATTCCCACCATGCGCGATACGACACAATCCGATCATGCGTTGACCAAGACATCACGAATGCAGTTGCA
>CAYHEP010000060.1:0-3182 GCA_964355775.1 uncultured Candidatus Saccharibacteria bacterium
GCAGCGCCACGGGGAGTCGAACCCCGCTTCGCAGCTTGAAA
This sequence comes from uncultured Candidatus Saccharibacteria bacterium, assembly GCA_964355775.1. Taxonomy (GTDB): domain Bacteria; phylum Patescibacteriota; class Minisyncoccia; order 2-02-FULL-40-12; family IGHO2-01-FULL-4-A; genus JBBTSB01. The sequence continues at coordinate 42 of CAYHEP010000060.1, forward strand.
AGCTGCTGTCCTAACCGATAGACGATGGCGCCCCACTGGAAAAACTATACCCGAAATGGTACCGTAAATCAATGTTAATTCTTGGTATTGAGACTTCGTGCGATGATACGTCGATTGCCGTGCTATCCGCCACACGGGCTGGCGGATCCGCCAATTCGGATGGCGGAAAGGCGGAAGGCGAGCAATTTGAAGTTTTGTCCAACGTAGTATCGTCGCAAGTTAAAATCCACAGCGAGTTTGGCGGCGTGGTGCCGCTTTTGGCCGCCCGCGAACATGAAAGGAATTTGCCTCTTGTCTTACAAGAGGCGTTTAAAGTTTCAGGTTTAAAGTTTAAGGATATTGATTTAGTTGCTGTGACGAGTGGACCGGGATTAATTATGTCTTTAGTAAAAGGCGTGAACTTTGCAAAAGAGCTCGCCAAACAAAACAACAAGCCGATCATCGGCGTAAACCACATATCTGGTCACATCTATTCAAACTGGCTTGATGGTAAAACGCCAGAGTTTCCTGCGCTATGTTTGATAGTCTCGGGTGGTCACACAGAACTTGTATTGATGCATGATCATCCCACTTCTCTAAAGCTTCGCGGGACAGGTGGAAAATACGAACTTGTCGGTCGCACCGTAGACGACGCCAGCGGTGAAGCATTTGATAAAATCGCCCGCATGTTGGGACTTCCCTATCCGGGCGGACCGAAAATTTCCAGAGAAGCGGAAAAATTCAAAGCTAGTGAAGCTAATGCAGCTAACGAAGCTATCTCCCTCCCCCGCCCGATGCTGCATTCCAAAGACTTGAATTTTTCGTTTTCCGGATTAAAGACGTCGGTACTATATTACATCAGAGATTTAAAAGTACCACTCGAGTCAGTTCGCGCCGAGATCGCCCATGAAGCCCAAGAAGCTATCGTGGATGTGTTGATTTCAAAAACCAAAAAAGCGATTGAACTGCATCAGCCGAAGTCTATATTGTTAGCCGGAGGTGTATCGGCCAATACATTACTTCGTGAAAAGTTTCAAGCTTTAAGTTTTAAGCTCAAGATCGCTGCCTTCATTCCCCCCATGCAATACACCACCGACAATGCCGCGATGATAGCACTGGCCGGATACTACGAAGCTAAAAGCTATAAGCTAAAAGCTATAAGCTTTCCAAAATTCGAAGCCAATGCAAATTGGGAAATAGCGTAAAGCACCGAGGAAAATTATTATAATCTATTGAGTAGAGAACGGTGTGGATATGCGGTGTTTTCGACGCCTGGATAGTAATATGGGTGTAGTGCATCATCCTGTATAATACGCATCAACACATAGAGTTGCACCAATATGACGAGGGAAATGCCAAAGATAGCTAGCTTTTTCTTTGGTTCTTTGCGAATCAAACCAACAACGCCCAATATGATTCCTATCATGGGCCATAGCAATGTGGAATTTGGAAAAATAAACAAAACCCAAATATAATAAATAAAATAACGTGGCTCTGTACTAAAAAATCCATGAAAACCAACCCATCCAACGCCGAGCATTAAAACCATAAGCGCAAGCCATACTCCGATGATGAGTGATATCCACGAAAAAATAGATTTTTTCATTACAATCATGCTACCATGAGGATCATGCGGTCACAACACAACGTGCATAACGTAATCGATGTCTTGAATTATGCAGGCAATCGTGTTATCCTTACCAAAAAGAAGTTGGAGCAAAAAGCGCTCCAGCATCCCGAACTAAGAAATAAAAGTTTTCTAAAAAATCTCATCCGCACCATTGAAAATCCCGAGGAAATTTGGCAGGATCAGCAAGATCCAAAAACCAAGCAATGCTATTACCGAAAGTATTCGACGAGAAGCTACGTGAAAGTGGTGCTCTGGACTCACAGCAAACCGCATCGCATCGTGTCCGCCTTCGAAACAAACAAAATCAAAGAAACAATCTATCCGAAACTAAAACGCCTCCGCTAATCATGCAAAAAACAACACAAAAAAAAGACGTTATGGATCTTGCCTCCGATTTTTCATCGTTTGTAAAACGTCATGGCTGGATTGCACGGTATGATCCTGAAAGTGACGAGCTATCAATAGCTATGCCTCGTCTTTCCAAAAATTCCCGCATACGCTATGCGGACGACGAGTTGGCATTTTATGTTACTCCACATAATCGCATTGAGGGTATTTTCATCGAATACTTCCAAAGCAATTTTGTGCGCCACCATAAAGATCTGAAAAAAATCATCTTGAAACTGGGAAATAAAAACAGCGACACGCTCGTGCGTCTCGGATCAAACACGATGAAAAAAATTGCACCCGACCTGGAAGAAACGCTCCGACTCTTTTTGGCCCAACGACTCGACTTCACGCTCCAAGGTCCACAAAAATGAATCCAAAATACGACAAAAAAGGGGAATTCTGTTCGATGCTGTGATCTCATCAAATGCAATACACCACCGACAACGCCGCCATGATCGCCGTTGCTGGTTACTACCAGCAAATCCAAAATCCAAATGACAAATTACAAAACATAGATGCCGATGCAAACTGAGAAATCGCTTAATCTCCGAAAGAGAGAAAACCAAGGAAAAACAAAGAAAAAAGACTGGGCAACACAAAAATAGCCCCGAGTATGATCAGGATAATCCATCCAACGCTCAATGGCTTGTGAGCTGACTGAGAATCTTTTTGTACGACAGCCGCCGCAAGCAAAAACATCAGTGATACGCTCCCCAAGAGTATCATGGATTCTATGGCTTTCGAGGAAACATCTTTTGCAAGCACGTCCCAAATGGAAAGAACCGCCAAGAAGGTGAGGATCGTGACAGATACGATTAAAATCGTCAGGGTCGTTTTCTTGAGTATGGCAACAAAGCTGTTCATGAGAGTGTTTGGGTCGGTGCTTGGTTTTGCGGTCCATCATGGTGCCGCTCGATGACTTTTGCCGCAACAATTACGATGAGTGATGCAAACGTAATGATACCGATCGTGGAAAGCGTTTTATACAGGACGTCATCTGAAAAGAAATCCCAAATCGCCAAAACGGCAACGATGGTAAGTACGGTCACGGAAATCACAAACACCACAAGAGCTATATTTTGAATTGTTTTTGTCATAAGCCAAGTATATACTGATGTTATGAACAGTACAAGATATCGCGC
>CAYHEP010000061.1:0-3025 GCA_964355775.1 uncultured Candidatus Saccharibacteria bacterium
TGTTTTTTGGAATGGTATATCTTTGAAGACGAGTAGGCCCTTAAGATATTTTTCGGTCATTTGTTGAGCTAAAAAACAAGCCGAAGATGGAGCGCCGTCCTTGTGTTTTAAATCCGACTGAAGACTTAGTTCATCTTCTCCCGCTTTTGCGAACCATTGAGCATATTTTTTGTTATTGGGCATACAGTATTTTTCCCTTCGTTATGATGTCGTTTACAAAAAAATCTCCTTCTCTATGATCCTGAGCGATCGCAACCGGTCGATATACGATAACGTCCAGAGGAAATGATCTTGGATAAGCGATAATACGCACCTCCACGGCAGATGCCCGAGTGTTTTCTACATCTTTAATTACACACAAATCCACATCGCTATCAGGTCCGGGCTTCCCCCACGCGTACGAACCGAACAAGATGATTTTTTCGGGTTGGAATTCTTTGGCGATTTTGTCGGCAACCGCTTGAATTTGCTCTATGGTAACCATAGGGTGATTATAGCGCTTTTTTGATAACAAGAGCAACCGCCAACACCAGATTGCGGTGCGAATGATTCGGAGCGGGGGTGATGGGTTGGAGGGTGGGGAGGGACATGAAGTCAGTTGATATGTTCTTGCAATGCTTTTTTTAATTCCGGCAAACTTCCTGTCACCGTATCCCAAACAATATACAGATCAACATTGTCATGGCCGTTAGTTCTTTCCATAGATTGACTTAACTTCGCTCATGACAGTTTCGCGCAAGCGCTGTTTGAGACTGCGCTCGGTGACTAAATCAACTTTTTTATTTAGCGCATGGGCAAGATCATTTTCGAGCCGTATAAACATCGGAAGGGTCAACGGCTTGCCTAAGCGCACCAGAATATCAACATCGCTGTCCGGACGGGCTTCGTCTCGCGCATACGAACCAAAAAGCCCTGCATATTGTATGCCATACTCTTTAAAAAGAGGCTGTATTATTTTTACGTCGATAGTATTCACCATAATGAACTATTTATACACTAAAAAATGGGTAAAGTCAATCCCGTTAGAAAGTGCAATGTTGGTGCCTAGCCTAAAGCATAACATATACAAGTAAATATGGGCTTTCTAACGGGATCAACTACTGTGGATAAGTCAAATCATTGCGCTCATTTTAAAATCAGTAAAGCTTAAAGCTTTGAATTATCTTGGAGTACAAGCTTATGCACTTATCTCTACCCACAATTCCTTGCCAGTTTGACCCATGACAAAAAATATTTATGTTGAACTCCGAATCGAAGGCACCCTTGCACTCGTAACTAGCCTCGCTCCCTTGCGTAGAGGGCTCTGAAGTGTATACGTTACCATTATCACTAACACAAAAACGAGAAAAAACAGTATGGGCATCGTTTACATCATCACCACAACTCGTTTCATTTGCCTGTCTCGAAGAGGAATAGGCTACAATTGGTAGGGTGTATGTATCATTTACGATAACAGATTTTTCTGTGCGGCACGCTGGGTATAAGCCGAGCAAAAAATGGGGGGTGATCTCGGAGTTAAAGTTTTTTCGAATGAGAACCTCTACTCCCTGTGTCTTATAGGTTGCAGAAAAGTTGCTTGGTATAAAGTCCCCATTTTTCGCTTTACTTGCTTCTACGTCTGTCACTATCGTAGGGATAGAATTTTTGGGCACTCCGATTTCAAATCCCTGCCTCTCGTTATGGTATGTTTTTAACTCTACTCCGTGATTGGATTTATAGATTATCTTAATGGCGACAAGAGCGACAACTAGTATAAGTATCACAATATATGGTTTTTTCATTTGTTTTTCTTTTTAGTTGGTTTTGGTGATGTAGAAATGGCGCTTTTGCACTCCCCTAAAGTATCTCCATGTGCTAAATGAGCTTCTACAGCGGATTGCCCTATAGTGATTGTATGGGGATTTTCAAAATTACCAGGTGGTACATGACAGATGTTTGCTTTTTTTTCGACAAGGCTTATTTGTGATTCTGTTGATTTCAGAATGTATGGAGCTTTAGGAATTTGATCAACAGGAACGTTTTCGGCAAGCGTTATTGTTTTCCATTCACCATTTATAAACGCCTTGGCTACGAGTGAGTAGGTATCCGTAGAAGTCGCGCCAATGATAGGAACAAGTTGGATTTTGTATTCGCCCATTTTTCTCTCTCCTGTAACTGCCAGCTCATTTAGATCGCCGTTATTGTCAACATCATGGACCTGATACTCTAAACCTCCGTCCCAAGGATTCTCTAGGCTTGTGACTAAGCCATCGGGGTCAGTTATAATCATGGTGACAGGGGATTTAACATAAATGAGTAAACTAATCTTCGGCATTTTTAATCTTCCAAAATCAGTAACTTGCAGGTGCTGAACAACTCCGACCTTATTTGTCGTCGCTAGCTCATTGGTAGTAGGGTCATAATTGGCATAGGTGACATAATGCGTGTATCCACTTGCGTGTATGACGTTGTAAGGCGATTCTCCTGTGTATAAAGCCATGTGATCCATTATGGCGACGCCGTCATTCTTTGTGTCAAAAAAGAGCAAGTCGCCAACCTTGAGATCATCCTTAGTGATCCTGTCAGTGTTATCTTTGTACTGCCTATTTGCTCCCTCGAAAAAAACCTTGCACTCCCTGTTGGGGTCTAAACAATCGGCAAAATTTACTTTCTGATCGCCATACTGATCTTTGTTGTATGACCACAAACTTAGACCGGAACAGTCAATACCCAATCCTGTATCCATGGCTCCTCTTTTTCCGCTTGCTCCAATTTTTTCAATGTTCCAGAATTGGTAGTTACCGTTTACTATTGTGTTCGCCGATACAAATTTTGATGATGCATAATCAAATCCTTTAGCTCCCCACTGGTAAGGTGCACCAAGGATTGATCTGGCATTTTCTATAATGGCATTTGTACCTGGTGTGCTAGCACTGCTTGTTGTCGGAGTTGGGGTATTGGTCGTCGTTGGCGGTTTGACGGGGCAGGTTATTGTCCAGCCGTTTTCGCAGAACCACGGGAATGCGTCGGTGACGCCCCCGCTGTC
>CAYHEP010000062.1:0-2998 GCA_964355775.1 uncultured Candidatus Saccharibacteria bacterium
AATTCTTGAGCGGCTCCTCGGAGTCGTTCTCGCACTGGGCCTCGGCGCTGGGTGCGTACCGCACTCGCGCCGAGGCAAAGGCCGCCCTCGCGGCGGCCAGGTCGGCGGCGGAAGCCGCCGGCGAGAATCCCGGCGCCTACCACGGCGTCGGGATTGGCATTGAGGAAATCGAGCTCAAGTAGCTCGATTTCCTCCGGCGCGGGCGAGCGTCGTTAGGTTGGTTCCACTCGCCCTTCTTCTTGAGTCCATGAATGCAGCCGGAAGGTGATGCGTGTGGACTCAAAGAGAGGGGAAAGAAAATGGACAAGGTCGAGGCCATGGAAATGGCCGAGAAAATTGTCAAAGAAAATAAGAATCCCGGCTGGGGCGACCTGGCCGGAATGGCGAGCCACGACGACATGGTCGCCGTAATCGCCGCCCTCCTCAAGGCCTTGCGGGAGGCCGAAAATTCTCGCAAGTGACGAGCCGCAGCGGTAACTGCGGCGGAGCGGGGCGGCGCTTCGGTTAAATCCGCCCTCTTTTTGAGCTCATCAGTGGTTGGTGATCTCAAAGAGAGGAAAAAGACGATGAAATATCAGGCGAAGCGAATCTATTCGTACATGCCCGGTGGAGACAACGCTGCGTGGGCATGGGAGGACCTCGGTCCCTTGCGCGATACGGTCGAGGGCGCTCTTAAGGATTTCTCATCGGAAAAGGCAAAACAGACCAAGGGGAAGTTGTCACAACGATATGGAGAAAACGACGAATTTGATGTCGTTGTCGTAATACCACTGATAGATTCGTGATTTTCTTGCCCGACACTGATTGCGCGGTTTACAGTGTCGGGCCGCTTCTCGACTCCGGCATTCGTGCTTGAGTCGAAGAGTGTTCAACGGCTAGCACAAGGAGATGCAGCCATGACGTACAACATTTTCCAGCCGGCACAGATCGACGAGCGGCTCTTCCGCGCCGCTTGCGCGGAGTCTCGACTTGGTCCTGACGGGAGTGCATTGATGCTTCCGTATGGTGACAACGATAAAGTCGGGTGGGAAACTCGACGTCTGTACTTTGATTTGGCGAGAGGCGTGGATGGTCTCTTTAACATCGAGCCTGTTCTACGTGTAGTTCCGGACATGCGCACAGCTCTTCCGGTAACGAGAATCTTTTCGTTTGGGAAATGCAATGTGAGTTGCCCTTACTGTAAACGAGACTGTCAGTTCCGCGATGATAAGGGCAATATTATCGTCGCAACGCAGGTGGCTTTGCGTGACCTCTTCGGTCTTGCCGAGGGTGCACATGCGCGTGGCGAAACCGTCAGGTTTTCCGGCGGCGATCCAGTGGTGTTTCCGAAAGAAACACTCGCGATTGCGTCATATATGCGTCAGCGATATAGCGCGAAAGTTTCGATTGCACACAACGGCAGTGGCCCTGCATGGGTGGGCAAGCTTGCGTCGAATTTGTCCTCTGCAGCAATTGATCTTAAAGCGGTACCCGAAAAAATGGGTGCTGTGATGGGTGTAGGTCGTGAGCTCGGAGAGAAAATATACAAGCTCTCGGAGGAAACGCAAAAGATTCTCTGTGAGCGCGGCGTGATTCTCGATGTGCGTACCCCCATATTCGGAGATACGACTCTCGATGAGATGCGACGGTTGGCGGAGACTGTGGTGAAAAACAATCCGCGAACAACGTTTTGGACGTGGCGGCTCTACAAGGCCGTGCACGGTTGTGATTGGGAAGTTCCGCAGAAGGAACGGGTGTTCGAGATGCTTGATCGCGTTTCGGAAGAATTCCAGTCGCACTGGATGGGCGTTCGCGCGAAATGGGAGCGGGGAGGCATGATGTACTGGCTCGGCGGCCAACGCCTCGCCCCTATGGAGTTCGACGACGAAGAGGAGAGAGGATCAGGAAATATTCAAAGAGCTGTATAGAAAGTTGGAGCGAGGCGCTTGGTCGCGCCTCGTCTCCTTAATCAACTTCGCGAACAAGTCGCGGGGTTGAATCGAGGAGGAAGTCGATGAAATACGAACTGGTTACACAACCGGAACTCACTGGAATTGCGAATGACTTGATTCGCAGAGCCGCGGATCAGCGCGATCTTCTTACAGCCGCCGCGATTTCAGCGATAGGTGGCGATCGCGTACGCTGTTGCGACGAGGGAATTGTCGCGAGGACGCGATTCGGAAATCTTGCAGGGCTAGCGACAATCGCGCCACAGGGGGAATCTTACGATGGACCTCCGGAGATTGTCGGCGTGTTCGTTGGACGAAAGTATCGGAGAAAAGGCATTGGCAAGGAACTGCTCATGCTGGTGATAAACCGCTGCGCGGAGCGCGGATTTCAGCCCGCAATGATGGCCGTTACCAACAACGGTTGGGCATTGATCGAGTCTTTGCCGCAGGAGGTGCGGGACAAGTGCGGGGAAATCCGCAGAATTCCTGGTATCGAAATTTTTCCGTTTTAGGAGGGGGCGATGCCAGCGAAAAATTACCAGACGGGCGACTTCGTCGATTTCGCCGATATTGCGCTTACTCCGGCCGCTGCTGCGGCGTGGAGTGATATTGAGAGACGGGTTAGCGCGTTCTGCCGTGTGCTTGGGGTTTCGAAAGAGCAATTTCCCGGACAGCAAATACGGCTTAATGCCGACAAGTCGTTATCAATTTTTGTCGTGGTAACAACACCATCAGGCGGCGAAGCAATATTCGATATGAACGTGCCGCCAAGCGAATGGCAGTGGAAGTGAACTTGAGCGCGCGGCGGGTGGTACCTGCCGCGCGATTTCTATTTTTGTCCTTCGAGAAACGCGATGACCGCCTCGTTGCGCAGGGCGTGGGAGATGTGCCCCACACACTGCGAGTGTGCGGGGTATGCATACTCGGGCTACACCTGTTGTTCGAGAAAGGTAATTACGGCCTCATTTCTCAAGGCATGCGAAATATGCGCTCTTAAGTTGGCGTCGTTGACGCCGGGGTAGTGCTTTTTTGCGTTTTGGATTTCGCGCTCCAATCGCTCGGGGTCGGCA
>CAYHEP010000063.1:0-2966 GCA_964355775.1 uncultured Candidatus Saccharibacteria bacterium
GCCCATTCTATGAAAATTACATTTTGTGGGTCAGCGATCAGTTCATGTATGCCCAAGTCCTCAAGCTCACCAGCATTTTTTAGTCTATACGCATCAATATGAATGAGCAGCTTATGGCTTATGGCTTTTAGCTTATAGCTTTTCAAGATAACGAACGTCGGGCTTAAGACCGATTCCGTAATCCCCATTGCTTTTGCAAATTTTTGGACAAATGTTGTTTTGCCGGAGCCAAGCTTTCCCACCAGAGCAATAACTGTTGCATGATTAGTTCCAATCTTCTGCGACATTTTTAAAGTGGGTTATTTTTGCTTTATTTTCGTGATTGATAATAGTAACCGATACAATATCAACACGCCATTCTGTATCCATCGTACCATATTCATACTCGAGATACAGTGCCGCAGTTTTTGTAATCTTATTTAGTTTTTTTTCGTCGACACGAACCTCCGGATTAAATTCGTGTCCAAAATCTTTTGTATTTGCCTTGACCTCTACGAACACCACAACATCGCCATGTTTGGCGATAATATCGATCTCTCCCCACGGTTTTCTATAGTTGCGCTCCAAGACCGTGTATCCTTTTTTCTGTAGATACAATGAAGCCAGCGATTCCCCAAAAAAACCAATGTCTTTCCGATGCTCCATAGTTTATCCACTTTTGCACTTGACGAACACATATTCGGGGAGTAGTATATCTAGTATAAGTTCTCGAAAGAGGCTTTTTATTTTATTAAGACTCATACTACCACGTCTCGTCTCATAAGAATACTAAAAAGCGACCATGTCGGCTTTTTTGCGGTTATGGGAATAGCATTACTTTTTATTGCCATAAAGGGTGTCAGTGCGGTTGATATGCCTGATTCGTTGTATGGACATACGATAGAGGGTACAGCGGCTATATTTGAGGCAACGCAAAGCCAAATGATGGACGTGAATACGATTACGTGGCATGCCAATTCGCCGGCAAAAAGTCCAGCCACGACAGGATTGGCTACTATTCAGGGCATTTCTCTTGTTTCTCGACAAACCGTGCTTACATCGATTGATAGCGAGGATGAAAGGGGTCCAATTACACAGTACGAAGTTCAGGAAGGCGATGTGTTGTCGGTTATTGCCACTGATTACGGCTTGCACACACAAACCTTGATCAATGCTAATAATTTAAAAAATGCCAATGCGCTAAAACCCGGTCTTATGCTAAAAATTCCCGCCGTAGACGGGATTTTATATGTCGTTAAAAAAGGGGACAATGTGTCAACGATCGCACGAAAGTATAAGGCGGAAAGCGATCAAATCATAAGCTTCAATAGTCTTCCAATGAGCGGGGATTTGCATGCGGGGCAAGAAATCTTAATTCCCGGTGGCGTATTAATACCCCAAAGCAACAATACGACTCCTTCTGCAAAAAGCCAGAGATTTGCAAGTCTCCCGAAATTTGACGGTATGTTTGTTACTCCAGCAAGCTGTGTGATTACCCAGTCATTTCACATACGCAACGGTATAGATTGTGCAAATAAAAAAGGTACTCAGATCTATGCGTCAGCGTCGGGTACGGTAAATCTGGTGCAGTATAGTAACAAGGGATATGGAAACATGTTGCGTATAACTCATTCCAACGAAATCGAAACACTATATGGACACTTCAGTAAAATCTTTGTCAAAACAGGTGATGTGGTTTTTCAGGGACAGCAAATTGGAGAAATGGGAAATACGGGATATTCAACGGGACCACATTTACACTTTGAAGTTCACAACGCATACAATATTCTCGCTCGGTACGGCTTTAAAAGCCAAGTAATTGCTAAACAATAAGTAACATTGGACATGCATGTCCAATGTCCTAGATTGCCTCGTTTTGTATACGGTAGCCGACTGCTTCGGCAAGATGAGGGAGGGATATTGAGCTTTGTTCATCAAGATCGGCGATTGTCCGCGCAAGTTTAAGGATTTTATGGAATCCTCTGCCGGACATATTGTGTGCCGTTACCACTTGTCGCATGAATTGATCGGTTTCCGGTGATAGAGGGCAATATTTTTGTATTTCTTTTGGCCCCATCTCGCTATTTGTTTTGATGGACTCACCGCTGAATCTCTTGCCCTGTAATTCGCGGGTTTTGGCAATAACTGCTCGCATGTACTCCGGACGTGGACCGTTGTTTGTCAGCGACGCTAACTTATCGTATTTTTCTCTGGAGACATTGATCTGTATGTCTATACGATCCAGTATTGGACCTGATAATTTTTTTTGATATTTTGCAATAGCGCCGGCACCGCACGTGCAAGCCTTTGTTTCATCGCCAAAATTACCGCATGGACAAGGATTCATAGCGGCGACAAGCATAAATCGTGCGGGAAATGTCATCGTGCTTGCCGCACGAGAAACAACAACCTCGCCTTGTTCCATCGGTTGTCGTAGAGCTTCTATGACGCTCCTAGGAAATTCCGGAAATTCATCCAGAAAAAGCACGCCACGATGCGCCAATGTAATTTCGCCGGGTTTTGGATGGGAACCTCCGCCGACAATAGCAGCCGATGACGTTGAATGATGTGGACTTCGGAACGGTCTGTTGGTAATAATAGGGGAATCGCCGATAAGACCGGCGATGCTGTAAATTTTTGTTACCTCGATTGCTTCGCTTTGACTCATTGGTGGCATGATTCCGGCAAGAGCACGTGCGAGGAGCGTTTTACCTGATCCCGGAGGCCCATGCATCAATATATTGTGTCCACCGCTGGCCGCAACCATCAGCGCGCGCTTTGCGCTTTCCTGACCCTTGATGTGATTCATTTCGAAATCGTCGTCGCGGAGTTTGCTTATATGCGTATGGTAGTCAAGTGGAGGAGTAGGCCGTATACTCGCTTTGTCTTGGAGATGATTGATAATTTCGGAAAACGAAGTTGCTCCAAGGATTGATACGCCGTTAATAATAGACGCCTCTTTCGCGTTTTCGATAGGTAAAATAATT
>CAYHEP010000064.1:0-2868 GCA_964355775.1 uncultured Candidatus Saccharibacteria bacterium
ATAATCGTATCATAGTAGCCCTTTTATCGTATCACAGTGATATGATAAATACTACCTTTTGATACGATACTGGGTTTCCCCTATTTCACCCCGTATCGTTTTCAGATTTCTAAAATAAAAAGGCAAGCGTGTTGCTTGCCATGTCCTTATTCACCCTATCTCGTCCTTCGGTGAAAGTACTTTGCGCCGTTTTGTTCCGAGAGCGCGTGGTGGCCCTATCTTCTCCATTCTCGTCGTGACGACCTTCCAGATGTCATCCAAATGCCGACGACCAGGAACCCGGCTGGCACCAAGAGCCACATGGCAAGCACCGAGAGCGCAGATGGTTCCCGCCCATCAAACCGAGCGTGGACCATTTCCGTGTGCGCAAGAAGGCCGAGCGAACTGCCGTCGATGACACCATACTGCGCGAAATGCACGAGGTCACCAACGACAAGCGTAAGCCCGAGGAGTCCGAGAAGCGTCGCAAGGACGCCAAGGATAATTCGCATCATGTCTTATTCCTCCAGTGCGGGGTTTTCAGGGTGAAAGAACTGTCTCTTTGAAAGCTCAAATATTCATATTTAAGTTTTCAATAAAGAGGGCAAACAAACAAAATGTTTGCCCGTACTACTAACCACGATCACGCCTGGTTTACGGCGGGTAGTTTGAGCGTATCTACCAGTAAAGCTCTGAACGGGTCTTTAGTCTTTTATGCACTCCGTTCGGGTCTCTGTGGGCAGTACCCACCAGACTCTTCCCCATTTATTTATTTCGCGCTGTCAGACTGGGGTCAGCGCGTCGCTTCTTTCACAGGTCACATTCGCCCTTGCAGGGCGGAAACGCATTGAAATATGCGTTTCCGCCAAACTCCTCTAACTTGTGCTGGAGGTGGCCATGGTGATGATCGCATATCACCACAGCGCCTTGCAACGGACCAACGTCCGGACTGACTGTTCCGTCGAACGCGTAAAACCTGTGAACGACTTCGGGCGTAATACCGTGTCTCTGAAGGCGCTCAATCCATTTCTGGACGACCGCTTCTTCTCTGCTCGGACGGTATTTCGGGTCATTTCTCAAGCGATCAAAATGATCGCTCTCTTCTTTTGAAGAGAAACCTTCCGTGTTGTGGTCCGCGATATTGGCACGAACCAGAATGACCCGAGCGGCTGTCTTTGCGGTTTCGGCAATGTGCGCAGCATACCAATCGTATGCACCCGCATTGTCTTGGCGGATTAAGTGGGTACGACCATATTCTAAGGTCTTTCCCGCTGCCAACATTACCGTACCGTCCACCAATGCCCGATAAACGAATTCTCCATGATTGAGCGATTTTCTCGCCTCTTTCAAGACGGCCGGCAGGATTTCTGCGATTTCATTAACCGACATTTGAGCCGGAAATTCCTTAATGAATGCAAAATCTGCCATTTTCTGCCGCACACGCGCGGTTAGGTCTGGATTTGCCCGAAAAAGCACGATGGTTTTCATTTAAACCCCCCGGATATGTGATTGGAAGGAACACAACAACCCAAACTGAAGGTAGCATAGCAAGAAAAATATATTTTGTCAATAGTATACTGGCATATTTATTAAAATTATCCTAAAAAATCATATTTTGAGCCATTAAAAAGTGTTGACAAATCTCTGACAACATATATGATAATTGCATGATTCAACAAACCCTCAAAGAACTTGGTTTCGGAGAAAAGGAGACAGAAGTATATCTTGAATTACTACGGCGCGGGCGCGCAACACCAGCGGCCATTGCACGCGCAACCGGCATCACTCGCCCCACGGTATACAACATTTCAAAAGACCTTATGAAGAAAGGTGTCGTCGCGGAAGATCTTGGGGGAGCATCTCTGTATCTCATCGCTCTTCCTCCGAAGAGTTTATACACGTTGATTGAAAAGCAAAAACGAGATATGGATAAAAACGAGACGCTCATAAAACAAGCAGTGAATGAGATTTCAGATCTTCCCATGAACACGCAATTTGCTGTGCCTAGAATACGTTTTATTGAAGAATTGAATCTGAAGGAATTTCTTTATCGGAATGTTGATGCATGGAATAAGAGTGCCCATAAATCAGATTCCGTGTTTTGGGGGTTTCAAGACCATACGTTTGTGGATCAGTATAAAGAATGGATTTTACATTGGTACACGCTAGAATCATCCAAGATGTTAAAGGTCAGATTGCTCACAAATCAGTCAGAGGCCGAAAAAAGAATGGAGAGACTGACGCCGACACAGCGTACTCAAAGAGAAATCCGATTTTGGAAGAAGAATCTCCAATTTACGGCCACAACATGGATTGCGGGGGATTATCTTATTATGATTTACACACGCGAGCGACCTTTTTATTTGATTGAAATACACAATCCCATGTTCGCGCACAACACGAGAGAAGTGTTTAAAAATCTATGGGAAGATATTGATAATCTAGATAATGGGTAAGGTGGGGTGTAATTATTTCACCCCGTAGCGTGTAAAACCCACAAAGGTGAGTCCTTTGCGGAAATGGTGGCCAAACAAAAAGATGGTTTGGTCTGTAACTACTTTACCCCGTAGCGTTTGCGGATTTCAGCCAATTCTTTTTTCTCCTCTTGTTCTTTTTTTACTTTGCCTGCCTCCCCTATCGCGCGGAGTTCGGTATCAGAAAGATTTGCGAGTTTTTGTGCGCGCGATTCCATCTCATCCGGCGTGTTGATATCCGGATTCTCCAACGCTTCTTCCAAGAGTGCGTGCAGGATCCAACCGAGTCGCGGGCTTGGTTTTTCGCCTGTGGTTTCCATAATTTTCGCGCCGTCAATTTTTAACATGCCCACAGACACTGGCGCGCGCATCGCCTCTTCTATCATGGAATGATATTTACGCAGGCGATACGGTG
>CAYHEP010000065.1:0-2819 GCA_964355775.1 uncultured Candidatus Saccharibacteria bacterium
CTCATGACATACGCAGAAGACGAAAAGGCATTTCTTAGAGCCGCAGATGATTTTAATGATGCAAGGTGGCGTGTAGTAATGATCCCGGCGTTAAAGAAATCTCAAAAAACTTGGATTGAGGCCCAAGGCGATCTATCGCGTCAATGATTTATAAAAAAGAAATTAAAGTAGGTCGAGCGTGGATAGTTACGACAGAATCTGCAAATCGGAAATTTTCAAAAAAAGTTATCTCTGTTTTGAAATACCAAAAATCAGAAGATCAGATGGCTGAACATATTACACAGCTCTACGTAGATCAGCATCTGATTCCATCTGAAAAAATCAGCTTTTTAAAATCTTCGGGTTATAAAGGCATTGCCTATCATCCTAGAGTGACTAGAAAAAATAGGAAGACCATAGTAACTATTGGTCATATGATGCTAGGGGCGCGACAAGTGAAGAATTTGCGAGTAACCAGGGATAATAAGAGGAGAGAGTGTTTTGAATGGGATGAATTAAAATAATCAATTTCAGTTGTCATCCCTTTACTATTGATAATATCGTGCTATACTTTAGTTGTGCTTGCGGGGCGTCAGCCCTATTCGGCTAATGCTTAAGCCGAAGGCAGGCATATCAAAACCTCGGCTTCTGGCCGAGTTTTTGATTGTTCGGATCAGTCATCGAGAGGTGGCAAAATTTTTCTTGGCAGTATATAATAAAGTATGGTCGCAACTATTCTTCCACAAATAATCGCTCCTGCGGTATCAACTACACCGGAACAAGTTGCTTCCGTGATTCAAATTGGAACCATACAAGCATTTTTTGCTGTGGCCGCTGTTTTAGTTGGAATTGGGATAGCATGGGGAACTTTGAGAACCCTTATGAAGGGGGTAAAAGATGTTTTAGAGAAAGAGATTAAGCCAGATCTAAAAAATGTCAGGGAACGGTTTATTGTGGTTGAAGATCGAGTAAAAGTTCTTTGGAAGGACGAATACGCACCTGCATCATCACCTCGAAAATTAAATGATCGGGGCACTACGGTTTTGCACGACAGTGGTATTAAGAAAATTATTGATGATAAAAAAAGTGATCTACTGGCGCTTGTGCGTCAAAAGGAAACTACCAATGCTTATGACACCGAGCAAGCGGTTTTAACGGTGGTTTCAGAAATACCACAAAAATTTCCCGAGCTTCTCCCTCAACTCAAAGACGGGGCTTTTAAAACAGGAGCTGATATAGACTCTCTTTTGCTGGTCGGTGGAATTTATTTGAGGGATTTGATATTTCCCAATCTTGGATTTCCTCTTGAAGATTTGGACAAGCCGAAAAATTAGTATAATCGTTGCGCTGTTGATAGCGAAGTTGATTTAATTGTATTCATCTGTGCTACACTGAAGGGGATATGATCAAAAAACGGAAGGGGGTGTTGGTATGAACGGATATACAGCAACAGCTAATGTATTATTGGATTCATTAAGAAATCTTTGGGACGGAGTCGCGGCTTTTGTGCCTCTTCTGATCGCTGCAATCGTAGTATTTTTGCTTGCGTGGCTCGTCGGTATTCTTCTTGGAAAACTGGTCTGGCACTTGGTGAAAATTTCACAGCTCGATAGAGGATTGGAAAGTATCGGTTTGAAAAAGATTTGGGAGCGCAGCGGGCACAAGCTCGACAGCGGACTTTTTTTCTACGAATTAGTGAAATGGTTTTTTGTGGTCGTCGGTTTGATGACGGCTATGAAAATCATCGGACTCACCGATGTGGCTGACCTTCTCAAGATGGTGCTCGCGTACCTCCCACATGTGTTTATTGCGGCGGTGGTTCTTGTCGCGGGAGTCTTGGCGGCACGCCTCGTGGAGAGTTTGATTCGCAGTTCGGTGCGTATGGGAAATCTCACCTCGGCGCATCTTATCGGAGCCATAGCGCGATGGGGAGTTCTCGTATTTGCGGCTTTGATAGCCCTTGATCAGTTAGGTGCAGGCGACATGATCAAAATCGCCGAGACGGGGGTCATCGTAGCATTGGCTTTGGCATTTGGCTTAGCCTTTGGACTTGGAGGAAAAGGACATGCGGATGAAGTGCTTACGAAATGGCGCAAAAAGATGGAAGAATAGTCCGCCGTGGCGGAATGTGCATAAAAAGGGGCTTGACGCCCCTTTTTGCTTTTGCTAGAGTGTAGCTATTGATGAAGACAAATCTAACCAATCTCCATAAAAGCGGTTGAAAACCTCGCATTTGTGCGTGATCTACCGCGGAGACCGCGGTTTTTTTGTCTCAACGGCTAGTTGTTTGACAACTCAATAGCGGGAAGTTAAGTATCAAATGAGAATACATGAGAAATTGAATCTTGTAAGAAATCACTTGTAATATAAGGGCGTATGGTGGATGCCTTGACATCAAAAGACGATGAAGGACGTTGCGTGACTGCGATAAGCTTCGGGGAGCCGTCGAGCAGGCTGTGATCCGGAGATTTCCGAATGGGGAAACCCACCAAGAGTAATTCCTTGGTATCCGACGCAAGTCGGAGGTGTACCTGGCGAAGTGAAACATCTCAGTAGCCAGAGGAAAAGAAATAGAATAGATACCGCAAGTAGCGGCGAGCGAAAGCGGCGAAGCCTAAACTTTTGTCTTGTTAGTTTACTAATATGGCAGGAGGGTTGTAGGAGCAGTGCTTCCTTAAAAGAAAAGAGTTACAAATTTGATTGCTAGCAGAATGGCCCTGGAAAGGCCAATCAAAGAAGGTGATAATCCTGTATGCGAAAGCGATCAAACTCTTGCATTGTTTCCTGAGTACCCATGGAGCAGACTATCCGTGGTGAATCCGGGCCTACTACGGTCCAAG
>CAYHEP010000066.1:0-2659 GCA_964355775.1 uncultured Candidatus Saccharibacteria bacterium
CTTCTGCGGTACCAATGACGTGAACGGCAGCCTTTTCTGAATCATTGATTTTGTTGTCAGTGGCGATGGAGGTGATGGCGGGGGCGGAAGGAACTGCAACATCCTTTGTTGCCGTATCTGTAGTAGCTGGTCCGATGTTCCCTGCCGCATCGGTCAGAGTAACCGAAGCAGCCAACGTGCCGTCATCTAGACCGGTAACATTGATGCTCGATACAATGAGATCTCCATTGGTAAGTGCTCCGGTGCCAGTTACTGCGGCGGTTCCGCCGTTACTGTCATCAATTGAGTAATTGTAGGTAATTCCTGATTCTCCAACGATACGCAGCGTTACCGCTGTTTTGTTGGCATTATTTATCGGGTCGAGAAGAGTGACGGTTGTTGGCGCCACTGGTGTATGAGCATCAATAGTTTTAACCACGTCAGTCCCGGCTCCCGCAGAACTCGTATTTCCAACTGCATCAGTGACAGTTACCCCGGTGATTTGCAGAGCAGAAGTCTGGTCGGTGTTTCCTTCAACGACAGTATAGGTAGCGGTAAAGGCAGTACTTCCTCCATTTGGGATCCAAGAAAGAGATACTCCGTTATATGAACCTGAGACGCTTGCTCCGACTTCAGCAACGCTCGGAGTAAGGGTAAAAGTGATAGTATTGCCTACCTTTAACCATCCGGTGTCAGTGGCATTGGAGATGATTGACGAGATGACTGGGGCTACTGTGTCTTTCGTCGCGGTGTCAGTTCCCGCCGCGCTGGTATTGGTTGCCGCATCGGTCAGAGTAACCGAAGCAGCCAACGTGCCGTCATCTAGACCGGTAACATTGATGCTCGATACAATGAGATCTCCATTGGTAAGTGCTCCGGTGCCAGTTACTGCGGCGGTTCCGCCGTTACTGTCATCAATTGAGTAATTGTAGGTAATTCCTGATTCTCCAACGATACGCAGCGTTACCGCTGTTTTGTTGGCATTGTTTATTGGATCAAGAAGAGTAACGGTCGGTGTCGTAGGCGCCACGCTGTCATACGTAATGCTGAATTGCGTAGCAGCGGAGTTATTGTTTAACGTGGCATCTTGAGCCACACTTCCAGCAATATCAGCAGTGACTGTCCCTTGTCCGGGTGATCCAACGTTAAACGTATACACCGTCCCACTTAGCGCAACAAATTCATTTCTGGTTCCGTTGGTTACCATAATATCAGCAAGGTCAAATCCTGTAACTGATTCACTGAAAGTGGCAGTCATTGGTATCGGTGAAGTCTTTGTTGGTGAGGTGGCGGTTGAAGTGAGAGTGACCGTTGGTGCCACTCCGTCGCTTGCGACAGCAGCAACTCCATCTGTTACTTCATTTGCAGCCGCATCAACCGTTGTGCCTGCAGTTGCTCCGTACGTTACGGTTGGTGTTGCTGAAGTACCAGTTAATCCGGAAGTGGTGAGGGTGATTGTGTTAGTCGTACCTGCTGGGTCTGTGTTCGCGGTAACTGTACCTGCAGATAATGTGTAGCCAGAACCGTCTGTAGTCGTCACGTCCACATTCTCCGAGAAGATCAACACAGCAGTGTTAAGTCCTGTTCTTACCGCGGTGAAAGTCGGAGCAACACCGTCGGTCGGAGTGATTGGTCCAGCAGCCGGTGCTTGATTATTTGCTGAATCTTTTACGCCACTTGAGACAGTAGTGTTATAGGTTACCGCCGGTGTCTCGCCTGTACCAAAAGGAGTCGAGACGGTTAAGCGTACTATTCCAGGGGTTCCAGTATCAGTAGCATCTGGAGTAGTTAGTGTGTGACCACTTACTGAAAAATCAGCATTAGTGACTGTCACTCCATCCAAATCCTCGCTAAAAGTAGCAGTAATCGTGGTCGGAGAAACGGTGCGGGCCGACATAAACACCGGTGCCGCGCCGTCAACTTCAACAATCGTTCCGGTTACGACATTTGCCAATAAGTTACCCACTAAATCAGCACCCGTTCCTTGTGTGTACGTAACATCTTTAACTTCTGTACCCGCTACACCGCCCGAAACCAAGACATCAAAGGTATTGTCGTTGACTGTTCCGGTTGAGATACTCGTCCCTGTAGAACCGCCAATGTTGAAATTCCCGCCGGTCCCAAACGAGGAATCCAAGACTGTCTCGCTGAATACAATGGTCGCAGTATCTACCTTTCCGTCATTGTCGGTATCTTTCGTCGTTATTGAGGTAATTGTGGGGGCCGTCACGTCAACATTTGTTTGAGCACTTGTATTCGTTGATGGGTCACCATTTCTGTCTTCTGTATAAATGGTCCAATTGTAAAGTGTGTCACTTCCAGGATTTGCCGCTGTGGCTGTAATGCTCATTGAGACGGCTTCTCCATTGGTAACCAAATTAGAATTGAGAGAATTTATGCTCGTTGAACATGTCGCATCCGAACTGTTCGAACTACTGGTCCAATCAAAAGTTACATCTGTATCTGTTGGACAAGTTAGGTTATCAGTTACGGTAAACCCTGCAGGGGCAATTATTTTTAGAAGATATATAGAATCCGCACCATTGTTAGTAATATTGAAGGTATAGGTGCTACTTTGGCTACCTTTCACCAACGTCGGACTGACGGTTACCGTCGCTGTGTGTGCGGCAAACACCAGACCAGGGAGCACAAGAGAACTTCCTACCAGCGCGACCGCAAC
>CAYHEP010000067.1:0-2532 GCA_964355775.1 uncultured Candidatus Saccharibacteria bacterium
GACCAATCAATG
Organism: uncultured Candidatus Saccharibacteria bacterium; assembly: GCA_964355775.1. GTDB lineage: Bacteria > Patescibacteriota > Minisyncoccia > 2-02-FULL-40-12 > IGHO2-01-FULL-4-A > JBBTSB01. The sequence goes on from CAYHEP010000067.1 coordinate 13, forward strand.
ATCCATTCTTTTGGCAATACATCAGGCACGATTCCTACGGGTGTTGCCAGCACTGGCACATTGCACGCCAAAGCCTCGAGCACCACCCTCGGTCCGCCTTCATTGTACGATGGCATCACTAATATCTTGCTTTCATTGATTAATGTCGCAACTTCCTGCGAGTCTTTAGCCCAACCATCCACTACAATAGCTTTTAGCTTATAGCTTATAGCTTTTAGCTTTTCAACTGCTTCTTCGAATAGCTTGATCCCTTTATTCGTAGCGCGACGGCCGACAAATATCAAATCATATTTCTTTTCCAAATTCATCGGCTTAAAAATTTCCAAGTCAATATACATCGCCGAAACAAGTTTGATTTTATGCCGAGGTACACCGGCTTTTACAAGCCAATCGCCGACTTGTGAATTAATCACGCGCACGGCCGATGCATGACGTGTGTCGTACTTTATATAAAAACGTGTCATGATAGCGGCAAGTCGCTCCTTCCATGTTCCAGCGCGAGGCATACCCGGAATATGCATGATTTCGAACATCATGGGGATTTTGCCTTTTTCCCAAATTCGATTCGCGATCCTACCGTTTCGAAACGGCGCGTATTCATGTACGGTCACGACATCGAACTTTTGATCCGGAACTTTTGAATGAAAAAATACATTGCCAAAAATTTGTACTTTGGCATTTGGATTTTGGATTTTCGGACATACGATATCTATTCTTTCAAAGTATCCGTGCAATTCCTCCAGCGTATTGTAAAAGGCGTTCTTTTTTCCAAGAGCCGTATCTACCGCTCCCTTGCCGGAAATCATGAGAAGGTTCATCCTTATGGATTTTTGATCGTGATGGGGTATCGAGAAAGCACGCTTTCGGCACGATCCTCGGAACAGTTGGCACAGAGGAGTTCCAGATAATAGGTACTACCGGATATGACGGATGGTACGGTCCATGCGTACCAGTGCGTATTGGAAATGTTTTCACCGATCACCTGCTGAAGTGAAAAATTAGAGCTCGACAATAATCGCAACGTGAAATTCCATGATGTATCTCCGCCGTACCAACGAATGGTCTCTACCGTTCCGGTGTGAAGAGTTTCACCACTGAAAGGGTAAAAAAGTACGAGACTCCTGTTTGCGGGCGCGTCCATCGCTCGTAAAGGAAGTTGAGTGGTTGGACCTTCGATTATCGTAAATGATCTCGAATGCTCTGTCCCAAGGGCAATGGCATACTGTCCCGGCGGCATGTCAACATACCACGACTCCCCTCCGTCATTTGGAGATCCGGCAACCAACGTTCGATACAGCTCATTGCCCTGTTCGTTGGTGAGTGCAAGCGTCACCGGCATGTCTGATGCTCCATGTTCCCAGCGGATCTCCATGAGATCACCGAATGCAAATGTTTCTCCGCCTTCCGGAAAAACAAGCCTGATGGGTTCTTGGGAAGCAATCAGTCCGGCACGATATTGCGGGGATGGAACAGGCATCCGCAATACAAGAATTCCGAACGCCGCAAGTAGTACAAGACCGAAAATGTTGTTTTTCATATTACTTCAAGTTTATCACATCCAAAGTTTTTGTCACCATCTTTTCGACGGTATATCGGGAGGCTGTTTCTTTGCCTTCTTTCGAAAAGCTCTCCCGAAGCTTGGAATTTGACCAAAGCGTTTTAACCGCTTCGATTAGATTAAACTCATCATTGTATTTTACCATAAAACCATTTTCGCCCTGTTTGATTATTTCACGATTTCCTCCGACTGATGTTGTGATAACCGGCACTCCACGGCTCATCGCTTCTAAAATCAAATGCGAAAACCCCTCATATCCGCTGTTTAAAATAAACAGCTCGGCAGCATGAAAATATCGTACGATCTCCTCCGGTGTTTTTGCCCCGACCAAAAAAACTTTTTGCTGAAGATTCATATTCTTGATCATAGCTGAAAGGTGCACTCGGTCGGGACCATCGCCTACGATGATAAGCCTGAAAAACGGATTTACTTCAAGCAACCGAGGCATGATTTTGATCAGTAACCGAAATCCCTTCCACGGCACAAGACGTCCGATCGTTACTAAAAGCTTTCCTGGAATCCCAATCTGTCTGCGTGCTTCTTCGCTACTTAGTGGTTCAACAGCTAAGTCAACGGCATTATAGATAACATGGATTTTTTCCGGCGCGATTCCCCATCCGCGCACGATACCTGCAAGATATTCAGACGGCACGACGACTGCTCGCGCTTTTTTGCAAACCCATGCCTGAAGTTTGTGCTTAAATCCACGTCGCTTCAATTTTTGGAAGTCGTCAAGGAGCAGATGTGTTTTGCCTGCGTTTACCGCATCCTCCCACGCGCGATCTCCCGCAACTCGGACGATAAACGGTTTTCCGATCAATGCGGTAGCCACTCCGGTGCCAAGCGGACTCAACGAATAAATCACGTCGGCTTTCCGTCCCGCCCACCATGTTTTTACTATAAAAATCACCTGACGAAACGGCTGGGGGATTTTGCGCAAAAGCGGAGAGTAGGTCAAAACC